>JAFLUK010000080.1 GCA_022508865.1 Oscillospiraceae bacterium
AAAAAGGCTCGGCTGCACAAAGATACGCAAAAAGAAACGGCTTTAAGTTTATAGCAATTTAATCATTAATAAAACAGGAGCAGAACACATATGTGAACTGCTCCTGTTTTTTATTACTGATTTTCAATTACAATTTTGGGGTAAATAATCTTTTAAATAAGTCTTTAGATTAGCTTTGCTTTTTTCAGGGCAACTTTCAGCATTGGTCCCATTACACCTGCAACCACGCATTTGCCGAAATCAAAGGGAATAAAGGGTATTACACAGGCAGAAATTGCGGCAGTAAGGTTTGTATTCATTACCACCATAAACTGGAGTGTTCCAAAGAAGTAACAAGTGGCTATACCCGCCATACAGAAAAATATTGTTGCAATAATTTCCAATACTTTATTTTTAATTGGGATTTTTGTAAGGAAACCCACAACCACAACTACCAAAAGATATGACCAAGCATAGCCCCCTGTGGGCCCTACAAAGGCAGAAAAGCCCACCTGACCTCCTGTGAACACCGGGAAAAAAAGCCCTATCAAAAAGAATACCAAAACAGAAATTGCACCCTTGAGGGGACCAAGCACTACCCCTGTAAATATTATGGCAAAAAGTCCCAGAGAAATCGGCACAGGACCGATTGGAATTGCTATGGGCGACAGCACACAGCAGATTGCCGCAAAAAGGGCGCACACCAGCATATTGTAATTTCTACTCTTTCTTTTTTCCATAAAAAACACCTCTTGTATCTTTTTACAAGAGGTATTATATATTATTCTGTCACAATTGTCAACTTTAATTTATCATATAGGTTAACAATTGTTAACCTTACAAAATAGTTCCGCCGCCAAGTACAATGTCCCTGTCATAGAGCACCACTGCCTGTCCTTTGCAAACAGCTCTTTGCCCCTCATCAAAGGTAACCTTTACCTTACCATCAGACAGCACCTCTGCTGTTGCAGGCTGTTCCTTTTGGTTATACCTGATTCTTGCCTTGCACCTGATTGGCTGATTTGGCTCCTCAATTGACACCCAGTTAAAATCGTTGGCAACAAGCTCCTTTGAAAAAAGCTCATCATTAAGACAGAGCACTACCTTGTTTTCCTTTAAATTCTTTTCCTTTACATACATCGGGCATGGAAGGGCAAGTCCAAGCCCCTTACGCTGACCGATTGTATAGCGGATTATACCCTTGTGTTTACCCAGCACATTTCCGTTGGTATCCACAAACTCACCCTCGGGATAAGTTTTGCCTGTGTGCTCCTCTATAAACTCCGCATATTTTCCGTTTGGAACAAAGCAGATATCCTGACTGTCACGCTTATCAGCGTTAATAAAGCCGTTTTCCTCGGCTATTTTGCGAACTTCGGTTTTATTCATCTCCCCCAGTGGGAAACGCACGTGCTTAAGCTGCTCTTGTGTCAGATTATAAAGAACATAACTCTGGTCTTTTGTTAAGTCCACTGCCTTTTTAAGAATGTATCGGTCACCCTGCTTTTCTATTCTTGCATAGTGTCCCGTAACCACATAGTCATATTGCAATTCAAACATACGGTGCATCAGTTTTTCAAATTTAAGATATCTGTTGCAGCGTATGCATGGATTAGGAGTACCACCGTTTTCATATGTAGATACAAAATCATCTATTATTTTATTTTTAAAATCCGCCTTAAAGTTGAAAACATAATACAATGCTCCCAAGCTGTAGCATACACTTCTGGCATCTTCAATATCAGAGAGTGAGCAGCAGGTTTTTTCCGTATCCATTCCAATATCTTCATTGTCATAGAGCTTCATAGTCACGCCAATGATATGATAGCCCTTTTCTTTCATAATAAAAGCTGCGACGCTTGAGTCAACGCCGCCGCTCATTGCTATTATCGCTTTTTTCATTTTCCCAGCCTTATCATTTCGTCAATACAATGTTTTGCCTTAATTCGTTCTTCTTCATCCATATGAATTTCTTCGCCGAATTCTCCCTTAAGACAGTTGTACACATCCATAAGGGTGGTACTCTTCATATTGGAGCAAATCAAGTCCTTTGACATCGGGTAGAATTTTTTGTCGGGGCAGGCATATTGCAGTTCCTCGGCAATGGAAATTTCTGTACCGATAATAAATTCCTTGTCAGCGCTCTCCTTGGCAAAGTTCATAATACCAGAAGTAGAACCTATATAGTCTGCGTGTTTTACTACATCAGGTTGACATTCAGGATGAACAAGCACCTTTGCGTCAGGGTGAGCCTCCATAGCTTCCAGAAGCTTATTTTCAGAAATTTTTGCATGAGTAGGACAACCGCCGTTGAGGAGTTTAAACTCCTTTTCGGGTACCTGCTGTGCAACATATGAACCAAGGTTACAGTCGGGAATAAAGAGAATTTTGTCTGCCTCAATTTTCTTGCAGATTTCAACTGCAGAGGATGAAGTAACACAGACATCACAGATTGTTTTCAACGATGCAGTGGTATTAATATAAGCAACCACCGCATAGTCAGGATATTGCTCCTTGACTACAGAAATTACATCCCTATCCATCTGCTCTGCCATTGGGCAACCTGCAATAGGATTTGCAAGATAAACAGTTTTTTCCGGAGCAAGGATTTTTACGGTTTCTGCCATAAAACGCACACCGCACATTATTACATTCTTCTGTGGAACATCCTTGGATTTTACCGCCAGAGCGTAACTGTCTCCGGTAAAGTCGGCAATCTCCTTAATTTCCTGCGCCATATAGGAGTGTGCAAGAATACACACATCATTTTCTTTTTTCAGCTTTAAAATCTCATTTTGAATATCTTTAATCATACTTTTGTACCCTACTATTTTGGTGTGTTTGTATTTTTTATTCTGTCTTTGACTCCGGCTGTGTGTCTGCCATAAGTCTTACTAAAACAGCCTTTTGAGCATGAAGGCGGTTTTCTGCCTCCTCAAAAATTTCATCAGCATGGGCTTCCAATACATCTGCTGTAATTTCTTCCCCTCTGTGGGCAGGCAGACAGTGGAGCACCATACAATCCTTGTTTGTTTTGCTCATAAGTTCTGCGTTAACCTGAATACCTGCAAAAGCCTTTTCTCTTACTGCCTTCTCTTCTTCCTGACCCATAGATGCCCAAACATCTGTATATACAACATCTGCACTTTCTGCGGCCTCAAGCGGGTCTGTTGTCATATGGAACATACCCTCGTATTCTGCGGCAAAGTCAAGGATATTCTGCGGCGGCTCATAGCCCTTCGGGCAGGCAATAGACACCTTCATACCACACTTCAGGCATCCTACAATTATGGAATTTGCCATATTGTTGCCGTCGCCGATAAATGCCATTTTAAGCCCTGCCAGCTTGCCCTTGAATTCACGGATTGTCATAAGGTCAGCAAGCACCTGACAAGGGTGGCAATAGTCTGTAAGACCGTTTATAACAGGGATTGAGCCGTACTCTGCAAGAGCTTCTACCTCTGATTGTTCAAAAGTTCTTATCATAATTCCGTCCAACATTCTGGAGAGAACTCTTGCTGTATCTTCAACAGGCTCGCCTCTGCCAATCTGCAAATCATTGGAAGAAAGGAACAGCGGATGACCCCCAAGCTGATACATACCTGTTTCAAAGGACACCCTTGTTCTTGTTGATGATTTTTCAAAAATCATACCAAGGGTCTTGCCCTTCAGGTGATGATGCTCAATACCATGCTTTTGCTCATATTTAAGTTGGTCGGCAAGGTTCAGAATATCTTTAATTTCCTCTGTAGATAAACTTTCAAGTGTTAATAAATGTTTCATATTAATTTCCATAGCCTTTCCGCCCACAATAGATATTAAAAAATTTTCACAACCTTACCGTGGGCGGATAAGGCGTGTATGATAATTTCATTAGTGTGATTTTTTACACTAATTCCTCCATAACTTTCTTTAGGATAGAAAGTGCTTTGTCAACTTCTTCATAGGTAATGTTAAGAGGCGGCAACATTCTCAGGAGTGTTTTTGCAGTGATAATAAGCAGACCGTTTTCTGTACATTTTTTTGCAATATCACCTGCAACACCCTCAACCTCAATACCAATCATAAGACCCATCTGACGAACAGACTTTACACCCTTGATTTTAAGAACATTTTCTTTTATGTATTCGCCCTTTTTATTTACTTCATCAAGGAATTTTTCATCATTTATGGTGTCCATTATATAGTTTGCGCCTGCGCAAACCACGGGATTACTGCCAAAGGTAGTGCCGTGAGTAGAAGGTCCCATTACATCTTTTAGACTGTCGCAAACCATACAAACACCGATTGGGAGTCCGCCCCCAAGACCCTTTGCAGAGGTTATAATGTGGGGACTGATACCGCTGTGCATATAGCCGTAGAGCTTGCCTGTTCTGCCTGCTCCTGTCTGCACCTCATCAATAATAAGGAGAATATCTTTTTCCTTACAAATTTTTTCAACTTGTTTAAGGTAATCGGTGTCAAGAATATTTACACCGCCCTCGCCCTGAACAACCTCCAGCATAACACCGCAGGTTTTTTCTGTAATTTTACTTTTAAGGCCCTCTATATCATTAGCCGCAGCGTAGTCAAAACCCTCTGTAAACGGAAAAAAGTAGTTATGAAAAACCTCCTGCCCTGTTGCAGAAAGGGTTGCAATTGTTCTTCCGTGGAAGCTGTTTTCCAGCGTTACAATGCGGTCACGGCCTTTGCCGTATTTGTCAAAGGAATATTTTCTTGCCACCTTAATGGCACATTCATTGGCCTCTGCCCCACTGTTGCCAAAGAAAACCTTTGACATACCCGTTGCCTTTGTCAGCTTTTCTGCAAGCATAGAGGCAACAGGGCTGTAATAGTAGTTACTGATGTGCTGAATACTGTTAAGCTGGTTGCTGACAGCCTTTGTCCAGCCGGGGTCACAGTAGCCAAGGCTGTTTACACCAATGCCCGAGGAAACATCTATATATTCCTTTCCCTCCTCATCATAGGCATACACACCCTTGCCTTTTGTAAGACAAACATCATACCTGCCGTAGGTGTGCATTATATTTTCTTTATCCATCTGTTTTATTTTTGCGTTATCCATTATATATCAAATCCATTTTTATTTTTATCATATTATAATTTCTGTCAATCAAAGGAAAATACGTCTATATCCTCTCGTTTTTTGAAGCCCATAGCCTTCCAGAAGGGCTGACCCAACTGATTATTTTTATAACAGAAAATGTGAGTTTTTGCAATACCCGCAGCCTTAATTCTTTTGTCGGCCTCTGCCGCAAGACTTCTGCCAATGCCCTTACGTCTGTAGAGAGGACTTACCGCCATATGGTGAATAAAGCCACGTCTGCCGTCGTGACCTGCAAGGACAGTGGCTATAATTTTGCCCTCAACAACACCAACAAGAGACATACCCCTGTTATGGCACAGGTACTTTTCTATATTTTCCCTGCTGTCAGCCTCTGACAAGGCACGCTTTGTGGTAATTTGCCACAGCGCAAAAACCTCATCATAATCTTCTATTGTCATTTCTCGTATTAAAAAATTTTCCATATATATCCTTTGTGTGTTTGATGCACAAAAATCAGTAAAACATTGTTCCGATACCTTCGTCGGAGAAAAGCTCAATAAGGATAGAGTGTTCTATTCTGCCGTCAATAATATGGGCTCTGCTGACGCCCTGTCTTACTGCTTCTACACAACAATCAATCTTTGGTATCATACCGCCGCTGATAATTCCCTCTCTCTTAAGCTGTGTAACCTCGCTGACGTTTACCACGGAAATAAGGGATTTTTCGTCATCCTTATCCTGCAAAAGACCTCTTATATCTGTCATAAGAATCAACTTCTTTGCACCGATTTTTGCTGCGATATGGGCTGCTGCAATGTCTGCATTAATGTTGTAAACATTGCCCTGATAGTCACCTGCAATTGTGGCTACAATGGGAACATAGCCGTTTTTTATCGAGTCGGTAATTACGTCTGCATTTACCTCTGTAATTTCTCCCACAAAACCAAGGTCGTCACCTGTGATTTTCTTTTCTGCCATAAGCAAATTGCTGTCTAGTCCGCAAAGTCCGATGGCCTTTCCACCTGCACGGTTAAGGTGCTGGGTAAGGCTTTTGTTCACCTTACCTGCAAGAACCTGCTGAACAATCTCCATTGTGTCGCTGTCTGTTACACGCATACCATTGATAAACTTGCTTTCTATACCCACTCTGTTAAGCATAGAAGAAATCTCGGGTCCGCCGCCGTGAACAAGCACTACGTTAACACCCACAAGCTGCATAAGCACAATATCGCTCATAACGGCTGCTTTGAGGTTTTCGTTAAGCATTGCGTTTCCGCCGTACTTAACCACAATGGTTTCTCCTGCGTATTTCTGAATGTACGGCATTGCCTGTGTAAGAACTTTTGCTGTTAAACTACTATCCATTTCTCTGTCTTCTTTCCCGTTTTCTCTTTACTTTTCCCAAGGTGTGGGATTGCTGTTTGAACTTTCTTTCTGCGATTTTCCCATTTATCAAGTGCGGTAGTCACCGTTTATCTGAACATAGTCATAGGTAAGGTCACAACCGTATGCCTCTGCTTCGGCATTGCCGTCACCAAGGACAATTTTTATTGTAATTTCGTCCTTAAGCAAAATTTCTTTTGCAATATCTTCATCAAAGGGAACGCCTGCCCCGTTTTCACAGACAGATATTTCTCCCCCTTCGCTGACAAAGGAAACATTCACCTTGTTAATGTTCACATCCATACCGCTGTAGCCGATTGCACAAAGCACCCTGCCCCAGTTAGCATC
>JAFLUK010000081.1 GCA_022508865.1 Oscillospiraceae bacterium
TGACGGCTTCTATTCAGATTTTGAAAAAACTCTCAAAAAAGCAAAGGCTGATATTGAGGGTGTTAAAATCCGGCTTAAGGAGGACGAAACTGACATTGTCTGCGAACTTTGCGGCAGAACAATGGTTGTAAAGATTGGCAGATATGGTAAGTTTATTGCTTGTCCCGGCTATCCTGAATGTAAAAATATTAAGAAGTATGTTGACAAGGTTGGCGTATCCTGTCCTGAATGTGGCGGTGACGTAATTGTCAGAAAAACAAAAAGAGGTAAAATATTCTATGGCTGCAGTAACTATCCAGAGTGTAACTATATGTCATGGTACGAGCCTGTTAACGAAAAGTGTCCGCAGTGTGGTAAAATCCTCTATAAAAAGAAGGGTAAAAAGCAGGTAATCTTCTGTGCTGAAGAAGGTTGCGGCTACTCAAAATCATAATGTGTATTAATGTAATTGGTGGTGGACTTGCAGGATGTGAGGCTGCATATCAAATAGCAAAACGTAATATAAACGTGAATTTATATGATATGAAGCCTATGAAAAAAAGTCCTGCCCACCACAGTGATAAATTGTGCGAACTTGTGTGTTCCAACAGCTTCAAAGCCGCAAGGGTAGAAAGCGCTGCAGGTCTTTTAAAGCAGGAAATGCGTATGCTTGATTCACTTCTTATGAGATGTGCAGACAAGTGCAGTGTTTCTGCAGGCGGCGCCCTCGCTGTGGACAGAGAAATCTTTTCACAGCTTGTTAATGATGAAATTAACAGTAATGAAAAAATTTCTGTAATAAGCGAAGAGGTTACAAAAATACCAAATGGTATTACTATCGTTGCTTCCGGTCCCTTAACCTCTGACAGCCTTTCAAATGCAATTAGCAGTCGGTTTGGCGACTCACTTTCTTTTTTTGATGCAGCTGCACCTATAGTTATGTTTGACAGTATTGATATGTCAAAGGCATTTTTTGCATCACGTTACGGAAAAGGTGACGGCGATGATTATATAAATTGTCCTATGAATAAAGAGGAATATGACAGGTTTTATGATGCATTGGTAACAGCAGAAAGAGCGCCTGTTCACGATTTCGATGTTATGAATCCAAAGGTTTATGAGGGTTGTATGCCAATAGAGGTAATGGCTCAAAGGGGTCATGATACGATTCGTTTTGGTCCTATGAAGCCTGTGGGACTTACAGACCCACACACAGGTCACAGGCCATGGGCTGTTTTGCAGTTGAGGAGAGAGAGCAGTGCAGGGCAAATGTATAACCTTGTTGGCTTTCAGACAAATCTGAAATTTTATGAACAGAAAAGAGTATTTTCTATGATACCCGGACTTGAAAATGCCGAATTTGCAAGGTTTGGTGTAATGCACAGAAATACTTTTATAAATTCACCACAGTTACTAAACAGTGACTATTCAGTAAGGAATGACAAAAATTTATTTTTTGCGGGACAGATTATAGGTGTTGAGGGTTATATGGAGTCGGCTTCTTCAGGACTTATGGCTGGTATTAATGCAGTATTAAGATATATTGGAAAAGACACTGTGACCTTGCCTGAAACCACAATGATTGGTTCCCTTTCTCGCTACATAAGTGATGAATCGGTTGATAAATTTCAGCCAATGGGGGCAAATCTTGGAGTGTTGCCACCACTTTATGAAAGACCAAGGGATAAAAGAGAAAGAGCCAAGGCTTATGCAGACAGGGCAATAGAAAGTTTGTCTGATTTTATAAAAGAAAAAGATTTATAATAGCTTGTTATCATATATTTAGAGGTATCTTATGAAAATTATTGTAGATGCATTTGGTGGAGACAATGCACCTCTTGAAATTATAAAAGGTGCGATTCTTGCAAAGGAAAAATTTGATATTGACATTTGCCTTACAGGAAAAGAAAATGTAATTAAAAAGGTTGCAAAGGAAAATAACATTGACATAAACGGTATTGAAATTTCCGATGCTCCGGACGTAATCCCTGTTGACCGGACTCCAAATGACATTATGAAGGAGTACAATAATTCTTCGATGGCTATTGGCCTTAAAATGGTTGCCGAGGGCAATGGAGATGGTTTTGTTTCGGCAGGAAACAGTGGTGCTCTATGCGTTGGAGGTACCCTCATTGTAAAAAGACTCAAGGGTGTAAAGCGTCCCGGTTTTGCTCCAATCCTTCCAACATTAAACGGCAAATCATTTATGATTCTTGACGCAGGAGCAAATATTGATGCAAGACCTGAAATTTTAAGACAATTTGCTATTCTCGGCTCTGTTTATATGGAAAACGTTATGCATATCAGCAGCCCCAGAGTTGCTCTGGCTAATGTTGGTACAGAAAGCCATAAGGGTGGAGATTTACAGAAAGATACTTATGCGCTTCTTGAAAAAAGTCCTCTTAATTTTATTGGAAATGTTGAAAGCAGAGATATTTCAGAGGGCGCTTGTGATGTTTACGTTTGTGACGGATTTACCGGTAACCTTGTACTGAAAACCTATGAGGGTGTTGCAAAATCTATCAGCAATGTTATCAGTAATATTTTTAAGAAAAGCATTAAAGGTAAATTGGGCGGTCTTTTTGTTTACAACGACCTTATGAAATTTAAACAGACAATGAATGCCGATGTTTACGGCGGTGCGCCGATTTTGGGTATTAAAAAGCCTGTATTCAAGGCTCATGGTAGTTCAAATGCCAATACTATTTACAATGCTATCCGAGTTATGATTGATTATATCAATGCAAATGTACCTGAAAAAATTGAAAAATCATTTAACGAAATAAAGGAACAGAGTAATGGGTGAATTTGAAAAAATAATTAACTATACTTTTAAGAATAAATCGTTGCTAAAGGAGGCACTTACACACTCCTCCTATGCAAATGAGCATAAAAAACAGCAACTTAAATATAATGAGAGATTGGAATTTTTAGGAGATGCTGTTCTTTCAATTTCCGTCTCTGATTATATTTTTAAAAACTGTCCTCAACTTCCGGAGGGAGATCTGACAAAACTTCGGGCATCTCTTGTGTGTGAAAAAAGCCTTTTTTTATTTGCTCAAAAGATTGATTTGGGCAGATTTATTCTCCTTAGTAATGGAGAAAGACGTGGCGGAGGAGCAGAGCGTCCCTCTATAATTTCCGATGCCTTTGAAGCTGTTATTGCTGCAATTTATCTTGACGGCGGTATGGAAGAAGCAAGAAAATTTGTGCTTTCTTTTGTAGTACCCGAGATAAAAAATCATTCTACCGAAAAAGCCTTTAAGGACTACAAAACAAAGTTGCAGGAAATTATTCAAAGAAATCCCGGCGAAAAGTTAAATTATATTCTTGTTGATGAAAGCGGACCTGACCATAACAAGCATTTTGTAGTTGAAGTTCACCTTAATAGCAATATTATCGGCAAGGGTGGCGGAAAAAGCAAAAAAGAGGCCGAACAGCAAGCAGCAAGAGAAGCTCTGGAACTTATGGGCTACTAATTTTATGAAAGAAATAAATAGTAGAAATTCAAATAATACAACAAAACACTCCAATATTTCAATTTTTGTTCCACATAACGGCTGCCCACACCAATGCACCTTTTGCAATCAAAAAAATATTACGGGACAACAAAGTCAGCCTACACCGATTGATGTGAAAAATGCAATCAAAACCGCAATAATCAGTGGTGCAGATACAAGCAATACAGAAATAGCTTTTTTCGGCGGTAGCTTTACTGCAATTGACAGAGAATATATGATATCTCTGCTTGATGCAACAAGGCCCTATATAAAAGACTTTTATGGTATAAGATGCTCCACAAGGCCTGACGCTGTCGATGGAGAAATTTTAAAAATTCTGAAGTCATACGGTGTCACTTCAATAGAGCTTGGTGCACAGTCAATGTGTGATGATGTACTAGGACTTAACGAAAGAGGTCATACTGCAAATGATGTTATAAAAGCTTCAAGGTTGATACAGTCCTATGGTATTTCCCTTGGCTTGCAGATGATGACAGGACTTTATGGCAGTAATATCCGGAAGGATTACTATACCGCCCAAAAAATTATTGAGCTTAATCCCGATACAGTAAGGATTTATCCCACAATAACACTAAAAAATACCCCTCTTGAAATCCTCTATAATGATGGAAGTTACACTCCCTGTGACAGAGAAACAACAATCAACTGTTGCTCTGAAATTTTGCAGATGTTCTATGACAGCAACATTAATGTTATCAGGGTTGGACTTCATTATTCAGATGAGTTAAAGGATAACTATATTGCAGGATTTTATCATCCTGCATTCAGAGAACTGTGTGAAAGCAGAATGTTCTACAGAAGTCTTTTAAATAACCTTAATAAAAATTATCAAAAGGGAAACTATGAAATTCTTGTAGGAAATAAATTTATTTCCAAGGCAATAGGACAAAAGAAAGAAAATACAAACAAACTAAAAGATAAGGGATATATTGTAAAATTCATATCTACAGATAATATAGAAGATTTCTCTTACATAATCAGATAAGAAAGAAATGAGGTGACTTAATGCTACTTAAATCATTGGAAATCCACGGCTTCAAAACATTTCCCGACAAAATTAAATTATCCTTTGATGAGGGTATTACCTCAATTGTCGGACCAAACGGCTCCGGAAAAAGTAATATTAGTGACGCTATCAGATGGGTGCTGGGTGAACAATCAGCAAAAACACTCCGTTGTTCAAAAATGGAGGATGTTGTATTTAACGGTACTGATAAAAGGAAAAAAACAGGCTACGCAGAGGTTACTCTGACTATAGATAACAAGGACAGACACCTTCAATTTGACGGTGATGATGTTGCAGTAACAAGACGTTACTACAGAAGCGGAGAAAGCGAATACCTTATTAATAAGGCAACAGTAAGACTTCGTGATATTCACGAGCTGTTTATGGATACCGGTCTTGGAAGAGACGGATATTCAATGATTGGTCAGGGTAAAATTGACAGCATTGTTGCATCAAAAAGTGAAGAAAGACGAGAAATTTTTGAAGAAGCTTCAGGTATTTCCAGATACAGATACAGAAAAACAGAAGCAGAAAGACGTCTAAAAAACACAGAAGAAAACCTTGTTCGTCTCCGAGATATTGTTGGGGAGCTGGAGGGAAGAGTAGG
This sequence comes from Oscillospiraceae bacterium, assembly GCA_022508865.1. Taxonomy (GTDB): domain Bacteria; phylum Bacillota; class Clostridia; order Oscillospirales; family Acutalibacteraceae; genus Ruminococcoides. The sequence continues at coordinate 5,114 of JAFLUK010000081.1, forward strand.
TCCTCTTAAAAAGCAATCGGAAAAAGCAGAGAAATTTCTTGTTCTTTCCGAAGAAAAAAAGGGTCTTGAAATTGCCCTTTGGCTGGAAACACTCAATAAATCATCTACTGCTATAAAGGAGCAAGAGGACAAAATCGACATTCAGCGTGCTCAATATGAAAATGCAGAAAAAGAGCTTTCTGCTATTAGCGCAGAAACTGAGCTTATTTACCTTAGAAATGGAGAAATTTCTTCTAAAATTGATAAAATAAGAAGAGATATTTCACACTTTGAAGGTGAAGTAAGCAACAATATGGCCCTTATTTCTGTTTCAAAAAACGATATTGAGCATAATAATGAAACAATCAGCAGACTTTCAAGTGAAATTGAACAATTGGATGCTTCTTTTGCAGAGGCAGAGGATAGCATTGCAGATAAAAATAATTCTATTGCAAAAATAAAAGAAGAAATTGCAGACAAACAAAGAGAGTATAATGAGGTGTCCGACAAACTAAACACTATTAATTTGGATGCATCAAGAAGTGGTGACAAACTTCAGGAATTAAATTTAGCTTTGTCTGCTCTTTCTCAAAAGACAGCGGATAAAAGGGTGGTGCTTTTTACCAGCGACTCAACAATCAATGAGATTACTGAAAGAATAGAAGCATTAAGTGATTCTTTGTCTGAAAAAAAATCTAATCTTGATTTAACCAAAGATATGCTTCAGAATTACGAAATCAAGGGTAAAGAAACAGCAGAAAAGGTTGAAATGACCTCTAACTCCTTAAAGGGATTTGAAATTAAACTGCAAAATATCAGAAACAAGAAAGATACCCTGAAAAGTGAAGCAGACAGATTATCTCTTGATGCTGAAGAAAAATTAAGAAGAGCTCGTATTCTTGAGGATTTAGAAAAAAATCTTGAGGGCTTCTCACAGAGTGTTAAGGCTGTTATGAACATGTCAAAGCAGGGTAAGCTTGGAGGTATTCACGGACCTGTGTCCAGAATCTTAAAGGTACCTTCAGAGTATGCTGTAGCTATAGAAACAGCCCTTGGCGGTGCAATGCAGAATATTGTTACCGGTAATGAAGAGGACGCAAAGCGTGCAATCAATGCCCTTAAAGAAAATAAGGGCGGCAGGGCAACTTTCCTGCCGATTGCAACCATAAAACCAAGAAGCCTAAACGAAAATGGTCTTGACGACAATTACGGTTTTATCGGTGTTGCCTCTGACCTTTGTGACTGCAAGGAAGAATATAGAAATATCCTTGAAAACCTATTAGGCAAAATTGTTATTGCAGAAGATCTTAACTGTGCAGTATCAATAGCAAAAAAATATTCATATAGGTTTAAGGTTGTTACTCTTGATGGTCAGGTTGTTAATGCAGGAGGTTCACTTACAGGTGGTTCTCTTAATAAGAGAACAGGTCTTCTTTCAAGGTCTGCCGAAATAGAAAAATATAGGAATGAAGCAAAACAGCTCTCTAAAAAGGCAGAAGAAGTTAGAAATAATTATGAAAAATCAGAGGCTGAATTTGGAAAATATGAGGCTGATATTCTTGGTACAAGGGCAGACCTTTCTGTTCAGCAACAGGAGTTAATCAGAATAAGAACTGAATATAAGGCCTGTCAAAACGAATGTGACAATATAA
>JAFLUK010000082.1 GCA_022508865.1 Oscillospiraceae bacterium
GTCTTGTTGAGCCTTTAATCCCAACGCCTGTGATTTTGTGGAGGTGCGGTAATACGCAACTATCTTATTTGTTGTTTCCATAGTTACCTGTTTTTAGTTGTTAATCATTTCACGCGACCACCCGATTTTAAGGCTTCGCCTAAGAATGCAAAGAAGCAAAGAATCATAATAATAAATTCCATAATTGATATTTGTTAAATAGGTTATATCAATCATTATTGATTGATGATGCAAAGATAATACTTTATTTCAAAATAACCAAACGAACATTTAATTATTTTGAAATTATTTTTATAAAGATATTATCCTAAAAGTTGCGACCTCCCGACAGGGCAAAATTATCCTTTTGTGTACACAAAGGTACAACTTGCTTTTTGGGGATTGGTACCCAAAAACACAACTTGCTATTTTGGAAATAGCAACAAAATAAGAAGCCTGTCAATCATCCCGACCAACAGGCTTCCACCGCAATTTTTAATTGACACTAAGAGTTTAAACGGGTCTATTCAAAAAGGGGTGGAGGGGGTACGCTAATACCCCTTTTTGACCCCAGTTGCGACCCAGAAAAATTTTTATTTTTTTATTTTTCAAAGTTCAGCCGTTGGCAATTCCACATTGACGAAGCCTTTAAGATACATAAGCCTTTCAGCTAATTGGGTTTCATCATCCAACTTGCTTAATTGGGTGTATGTTTCGGCAGGGTTATAACCACGTTTGGCAAAATCATCCATAACTTTCTGCATCTCCCTAAATGCCTTTATATCCTCCATTTCATCATTTGTTAAGGTTCTGCGGTGGCTTTCCAAATAGTTTTTAATAAAGTCCTCGCTAATTACCCACTCGCCTGTTTGGGTTTCTATAACATCCGTTGAAAGATTTAAAAGAGGGTCGCTCGATAGATTTCCAAACCTAACATTTAGTGTTCCGGGGGTTAGGGTTGAATAGTATTCCAACGCTTCAGATCCAAACGAATTAACGGCAGCTTCCAAACTTTGATGATGTAGATATTTGGGGGCTTTGGTATCAATTAACCATTGTTGGCAATTTGCGACCTCTGCTTTAACTTTCCAATCTCCGCCCTTTTGTTGGTATTCCTGTGCATCCGTCAGGCTTTCACCATAGCCCTTTATAACTTTGTTTAGTCGGGATAGGTCTTTATTAGCCTGTGCTTCTTTTTCCCTTACATCCCTTTGAAGATTAACAGGGATGTATGATATATTTTTCTTTGTTTCCATATCAATGAATTTTATAGTTTGAGCCAAATGCTTGCTTTGTTGCCCTATCCCAAACATCAAAAGGAAATTCGGGTTCTTCCTGTGCCTTGTTTCTCTTTTCAAGGTCTGTTATTCTTTGGTTGAGCGGTGCAATCACATCCGCCAAAGCCTGTATTAAGGTGTTATTGTTTGATTCCATATTATTTGCAATTTTATTATTTAAAATTTGTATTGATAGGTATTATTATTTGCCAACTCTAATTTTACACGATGTAATTAAAGGCATTATCTCGGTGTCTTAAATTAAAATCTCTGCACCCATTGTTTTCAGTACTTGAAAAATTAGGGTTATTTCCCTTTAAGATACTTTCCTTAAAGCCTATTTTTCTATTGTTATACAATTCATAGATTTTCCACAATGCCCTTTGTATATTCACATCATTAACTATTCTTGAAGCATTGGAAGAAGCCGTTGAGGGGCTGATATTGTGTTTGTTAAAAGCAATTTTATAAGCCTGTGGAGCATTTAACCCCACAATGCCTATAAGGGTGCAAAACACTAATTCAGGGTCTGTAATATCCCCAAGCCAACGCCTGTTTATCTGATTTAGGGTTGTTGTTGTAGTCATAGCCTTAGAATCTTACGAAAGTGTAAACCTTTTCTCCGAACTCGTTAAAGGATTCCACAAGCCTACATCCACAGGGTTCGGGGTGTCGGGGATTGATAACAAAAACACGTTTTAGGTCGTACTTATCCACCACGATAATTAAACCTTTGTCGTTATTCCTGTTTACCGCTTTAAGGTTCAAAAGCATATCACTTGAATAACTAATAACGGGTTCATCAAAACGCTTTGTGGAACGTCTGTCAATCATACAGGAATAGCGTTCTCCTGTGCTGTCGGTGAGGTCTACCACCCTACCGCTTGGGGCAAAATCTACACTTTTTGCTCCTGTGGCTTCAAGAATAGCCGTTTTTAATTTGTTTAAACCTTTCATTTTTAATAAATTACCTTTGTGAAACTTATAATTTAATTGCATTATGCAACAACAAGTGAAAAATCATCTAACTTGTTGATTTGCAAGTATAAAGTTACTAAAATTGCAAGATTTAAGCAAGTGAGCAACAAAATATTTGTAACTGTTTGCAAATAAAAATTTTAAGTGTTGCAAAATGAGGGTTAAAATGTGCTAATTGCCTGTGTAATAGGGATGTTTTACACACGCAAATTATTTAAGGTTTATTTAATGGTTAATTTTGTTTGCACGTTGAAAAATTTTAGCCTAATTTTGCGTTAGAATAATACCAATCCCCAACAGGATTGGGGATAACTATAATAGAATTAAAAAGCACCTTACTTAATCCGAGAGGGACAAAGTAAGGTGTTGGTGTTTTTATAGGTTAGCAACAAAGAAAGGTGTATAAATTAGGGTCTTATAGAAAAATTGTTGCTCCTGTTGCGACCTTTGGAGAATAATTGTTAAATTTGCGATGCCATAAGGCACACCAATTTATTTTTAATTCTTTATAGTTATGAAACAAAGACCTAAAAGGGTCTTGGTGCGTTTTTATAAACGCAATGAGAAAGACCCGGATGTAAGAATTAGCCTTGATGCACGAGGCACAAAGTTTGAAGGGGCGGTTCGCCTGTTGATTCCCAACGAAGATTTTTCTAAACTCAAACCCAACGGAAATTTAAAGCATTGGAATTTAAAGGATGTTCCTAAACTATCCAATGGCATATTAATTTCCGATATGCTGATACATCTCCGCAATTTCATAGAGGATGCAGTTACAGACCGAATCCCCTTAATTGGGTGCAACCTGTCAAAAGAGGATGTTAGGGGCATTTTTAACGATGCACGCAACGACCTATTTAACACCCTTAAAAGGTGGGTATCTAACAAACAATGGAATTCCCTTTTATTGCAAGCCTGTGACAATGGAAAACTAAGCAAATTTTATAAAAAGGTTCGCCCTCTTATGTGGATTGATGAGCCTATAAATTGGGGGGAGGTGGTTGCCCTATGAATAGCGACAAAGAAAGAATTTTAGAGGAAGCCAAAGCCACCTTTGAAAGCAATATAAAAGTTGGTGAACTATCCCAACTAATAGACCCGAATAACATCCCACTTTGGGAAATAGACCCCGATTTCTTAAACCCTTACAAAGAATTGCCACCGCTACAAACTTGGGCAAAAATGGGTGACCGCCCTTGCTTCCCGAAAGAGGGAATTATCAGCGTATCAGCAAAGCAAAAACGGGGCAAAAGTTATGCCACTTATGCCTTTGCACTCCCTTTGTTGTCGGGGTTAGATTTCGGCACGATACACCCCAACGACCGCCCAAATATGATAATGGTTTTTGATATGGAAATGTCGGAAACTACTTTAACGAACAGGGTATTAAAACAGGTTCAGACGTTAGGGGAACACGGAAATAAGTTTGTTGTGTGCAACCTTAAAGCAAAGACTATTGAGGAAAGAATAGAAGCAATTACAACTAAGATAGAAAAGTATAACCCCGAAATTGTAGTTATAGACCAGTGTGCCGAATTGGTTAATAATATCAATGATGTAACGGAATGCACCCAAATAACCCGAATGATTGATAAATTAAGCATTGGGCGGACTATCTTCTGCATTATGCACGAAAATAAGCAAAAGGATGATGACAATATGCAGGGGCATATAGGTAGCCACATATCAAAAAAGAATGTGGAAGCCTACACGGTGGACAGGAAAGACGGAGTTTTCACTATAACCTATAAAGAGGGGCGTGACACTGATTCCGATAATGCTGCCACCTTTAAATTTGCGGTGGATGTAGAGGGCAAAATAATTGACGGCACACGAATCTTTAACGAAGTACAGGAAGCCGAAAAAATGAAATGGAGGTCTAACTTTATGCTCCTGTTTGGCGATGATGAAACACTAAGGGCAAAAGACCTTGTTGCCCGAATTGTGGAACACGAAAGATTAGAGGAAAGAGCCGCTAAAAATAAGATTTCCAAAGCCACCGAAATGGGGGTTATTAAAAAGACAGGCAATTTAAGAACTGACCCTTATTCCCTTGTTGTTCCAAACCCGATATAACTATTTAGTCTATTTGGTGCATTTGGTATATATATAACCAAAATGCACCAATGCACTAACTTATAGTGGAGGTGTAAAAATGCACTAAAATGCACCAAATGCACCAAATGCACCAAACGCAATAATTAATTGATATTATGGATGATAACTTTAAAATAGGTAATTGCACCAAACAACATATTAAGGCACGAGCCGAAAGTGTATTAAGGCATTATGGGGTTGAGCTGATTAGGGGTAAAGGTTTATGCCCTTTTCACGATGATAAAACACCCTCATTTATAGCCAGATTGGATAAAAGGGGGGAGTTGTTTTGGAAATGCCAAAGTTGTGGGGTTAGAGGTGGTGATGTTTTTTCCTTTGTTGCCCAAAAAGAAGGGTTAGATATAACCAAAGGGGCTTTAAACGCAAAGGAGAATTTTATAGAAGTCTTTAAATTAGCGGCTTCCGCCTGTGGGTTAGGGTATATGTTAGACCCGAATGCTCCAAAGATTGAACCACCAATTAAAACGGATGCACCAATTTGCACCAACTGCACCAAAGAGTATGAGCCACCCCACTACCTTAATGATGCAACCAAACGGATGAGGGAACAGGGGGAGCAAACTAACCTTTTCACTTTCCTTTGTCGATATTGGGATGAGGATGCAGTTAAAGCCGTTTTTAGCCTTTATAGTGTTGGGTTAGGTATGAATATAAACAGGGAGAAAAATTGGGAATTAATCCCAATGCCGACCACCCTACAAAGGTGCAATAAATGTTCTGCATTTCCCTACATTGATGAAGAGGGGAACACCCACGCAATAAAAATTATTCCTTATCCTGTAACAGACCACCACCGCATTAAGACCTATCCCAATGCACAAATGATTTTCCACAAGCCTGAATCTAATAAGGGGGTCTATTTTGGCACACACCTTTTGGCTACATTTCCAAACAAACCTTTGGCAATAGTGGAAAGTGAAAAAACGGCTATCATTGGCACGTTAATAAAGCCCTCTTTTATTTGGGTTGCTGTTGGTGGCTTTGATTACTTTAACCCCGATAGCGAAAAGCAAAGGGCGAAATTAGACCGGTTAAAAGGGCGGTGTCTGCATATCTTTCCGGATGTGGATAAACTAACCCAATGGAAAGAAAGAGCCGACAAAATAAGGGAACAGGGCTTTAATGTAGTGTTTAGGGATGAGGTTATAAAAATGTTTGCTCCCAATAGTGGCATTGATATAGGGGATGTTATTGTTTGGGAACAGGAAAGAATAAAGGAAAGATTAAAACAACTTAACAATGAATTATGATATAATAACCGACCTTTGCAATAAATGCCGATATGGAAAGCAAACGGATCCCAATAAAATGGATTGCACCAACAAACTAATGAAGCCTGTTTTATTGGATGAGGTTGTTAATGTTTTCTTTGGCGGTAAATGTAGAGGTTACAGGAAAGCCATAAATTAGGCTTTTTGGCGGTCTTTCTCCCTGTAAAGGGGTATTAGGCTACCTTAGCCAAAGAAAACACACCACAGGGCAAATTATAAGGCAAATTTGGGTATCTTTGCACTAACAAATAATAAATTCTAAATTCTGAATTTATGCTTTGTTAAATAGGTTAAAAAGGGAGGCTATTAACCTCCCTTTTGTTTTAGTTTAGATTGAATCTTATAACCAAATTTTTAACGCCCTGTGGCTTCCACCCACCTTTGCCACGTCTTGTTTTATAGTTGTTATCATTTAGATAATTGGCAATTTGGGAATAGTTAAGTTTGTTGCCCTGTTTAAGATATATCCTAACGGCATTAGCGGCGTTTATATTGGCTTCATCTGTTTCGGCTTCCTGTACCCTTGCAAGGGCTTTATCTTTCTTTTCTTTGTCGCTAAGCTGATGCACAGACCCTAATTTAAAATTACGCTCCACCCACCAATTAAGACCACGTTTAACACGGCTTTTTGTTTCCGCTATATCCACTAACTTTGTGGCTTCCTCAATATCCCCACTAATATAGGCTTCATTGGCTTTGGCTAAGATTTCCGCCTTTGCCCTTAATGCTGATGAGGTACGGGTCGCAATTTGCTTTCTTTCCTCAATAGCCACCGCCACACGGATTGACTTTTCTAACTCACTTTCTCCCGCTATATCCAACGCCTTGAATTTTATAGAATCATCCCCAAGCATTGAATAAAGGAAGCGACCACGCCCTAACCTGTCTAATTTAGCGGCTAACAGGATTGCACCGCTCCGCTTGCAAAGTTGTTTAGCCTGTTGGAATTGGGGGCGGTTACTTTCCTTTCCTGTAAATGTTTCGGTAAACTCCCCTATAAGTTGGAGGTGTGGATTAGCGTTTAAATAATCTGCAACCGCTTTTCTTTGGGCTTCAATGCCTAACCCCTG
>JAFLUK010000083.1 GCA_022508865.1 Oscillospiraceae bacterium
TTTAAGACTCTGGCCCGGATAAACCGGAGCCAAAATAATTCTCTTTTTTGCAGGTCGACGTATTGCTGTTTTTTTGTAGATTTTCTCTGTCGATACAAAAGATTTTTTGCTGTTCATTATATTCCTGCTCTTGTTTTTTTATTCTCTCCAAAACATCATTTGGAATTCTTATAAGAACTTCAGGAGGAATATCGTTAATACCAAGTGCAGGCTTTGGAATAGGTGTTCTTTTTGCAACAGATAAAAAATAATTACTGTTTTGTTCTGTACTTGGAGGAAAGTCAACAAATTCCCCTTTGCTAACGCCCTGCTTTGTACTTTTTTGGGGGTGGAACTTTGTTTTTCTGTCCTTAATGTCAGTGGAAATTCCCTTTTGAGTCTTTGCTATATTTATAATACTTTCAGGTGAAAAACCGGCATCGGCAAAAATTGATTTTTCATCCTTATTGGGTATGTCTATAGTAAGGGTAATGATTTTGCCCCTTACAGACAACAGCCTTTTTGCTTCTTCCAAAGTTTGCTTACGCTTTTCCTCGCTTTGCATATTATACAGAGGACCCAGCATAAGGATAACATCTGCCTTGTGGTCCTTGGTGGGGATTTTTCTATCATCGTTGATAAAATTATTGTAAGCAACAAATGGATTTTCGTGGCTGATATGTTCCATATCATTTGGGGAAACAGGCACAAGAGATGCAATTCCTGTGTTTTTTATCCACTTTGTGAAGCGGTCATCACCACAACAAAGGTCCATTACCCTTGTATTTTTTTGAAGGATTTTTGACAGAATATGAGTGATTTGCGAAAATTCATAGCTATTCATATTGCTGTCACCTCCTTCAAATAAATCAGTAGATAATTTACCCCATTATAAATAAACAATACTCAATTAATTATATCAAAAAAGATATCTGTTATCAAGGTTTAATAAAAACAATTATTACAGATTATATAAAAAAACCACCTGTTACAAGCTAACAGTAACAGGTGGTTGAATTGTGTTTAATTTATTTAGTTAATATCTTTTTCGGCTTTGCGTTGTGACTTTTCTTTTTTCAGAACGGACTGAAATTCCTTTGTATCCTTTGCCAGCTTACCGCTGAGAATAAGAAGTGCAATAAGGTTTGGAATAATCATCAGAGCGTTTGCAATGTCAGAGAATGACCACACAATATCCAGTGCTACAACTGCTCCAACAAATACTATCATAGAGAAAACAACTCTGTAAACATAGCACCAAAGAGGCTTTTTAACAAGGAATTCCAGCGCTTTTTCTCCATGGTATTCCCAGCCCAGAATGGTTGAAAATGCAAAGAGGATAAGTCCTATGGTTACAAGGTATGCACCAACATCACCAAGAACTGTTCTGAAGGCTTCTATTGTCAGCTTTGCACCTGTTGTAAGGGTCAGCGACTCATATTCTCCCTTATCGTTTAGCTTGATGTTGTTGCCGTTTTCGTCCTGCCATGTGCCTGAAATGGAAGTTTCTGTGGCAACTGCCTTTACACCATCCATTTTTTTGTCAAAGTCTGTAGCCATATTTGTTGCTATTTTTTCTTTGTTGCAGGGAATGTAGTTTGTGGTGTTTCCGTTCTTATCGGTAAGGGAAAATCCCTCGTCTGTTAGGGCATATGTATAAATATTGTCTGTGTAAACATTGTTTGTGCCAACAGCGTGAGAAGAAATTATCATCTGATTTCCTTCAATCATATATTTACCGCTCATATCAGCATTGGTTGTGCCAAGTACACCCGAGGAAGCAATTGCAAGACCTGTGATGGTGCAAACCACAATTGTGTCAAGAAAAGTTCCGCACATATTGATGTAGCCCTGTCTGATGTGGTGGTCTGTGTGAGCAGCTGCGGCAGTAATTGCAGCAGAGCCCATACCTGCCTCGTTGCTGAACACACCACGGCCAACGCCGTAGCGCATAGCGTTCATCATTGATGCTGTAATAGCACCTGCAATACCACCTGCAACCGATTGACCCGAAAAAGCCATAACAAATATATTTCTTAATCCTTCAGGAATACCGCTTATATTTCCGAAGATAACCGTAATACCAGCAATAATATAGAATATAGCCATTGCAGGAACAAGTACACTTGAAACCTTGGAAATTGTTTTGATGCCGCCAAGGATAATCATAAGTGCGAGCACTGTAAGGATAATACCTGTAATCCAAGTGGGTACAGAGAATGTTGTGTTTACTGCATCTGAAATTGAGTTAGCCTGTGTAAGGTTACCAATACCAAAGGAGGCAACCACTGCAAATACTGCAAACAAAACAGCCAGTATTTTTCCCGGAAGCTTGTTGTTAAATGCAGCCTTGATTGAGTACATTGGACCGCCAAGCATTTCTCCCTTTTCATTAACTACTCTGTATTTGATTGCAAGGGCACATTCAGCAAATTTTGTTGTAATTCCAAATGCCGCTGCAATCCACATCCATACCAAAGCACCGGGACCACCGGAAATCATTGCAGTGGCAACACCCACAATGTTGCCTGTTCCTATTGTGGCTGCCAGAGCTGTCATAAGTGCCGCAAAGGGTGAAACATCTCCCTTGCCGCCATTCTTTTTTGTTCTGGACTCCTTGCTGAAAAGTGTTTTTAATGAAGAAAACAGATTTCTCCATGGCAAACACCCAAGCTTAAATGTCAGGAAAATACCTGAGCCTACAAGAAATACCAGCATCAGAGGACCCCATACAACGTCATCAATAGAATTGAGAATTTTTTGTAAAGTATCCATTGTTTTCAACTCCCCTATATTTTTTCTGTCAAAAGGGCAAAATTGCCGCATACATACAAACATTATACACATTTTTACACATTAATACAATAAATTACAAAAATTTTTATGTGCTAATTGATAATTTGTTTTGTGTTCCTTGTGCTTTATTAAATTACAACAGTTGCTTTTAATAAATTAGTGTGATAAAATACCTCTTATAAAGATTAAAATACCAATTGCGGCAAAATACTCATATGTTTCTATAGTAATATTGTCTTGTATGTAATGCATTGGTTTATGAAGTCAGCAAAGTTTTGCCCATTTTTTCTTCATTTAATCTTTATGTATCGTCTTTAATTTTTATTTATGTTCTTTCTATAGTCTGTGGATAGCGGCTTTGTGTTTTTTGCAAGGGAGAACAGAGCTTTGTAACGCAAAATAAGTTAGTATAATAATATCAAAGGATTTTTGGGACAGTAGCATTACTGTCCTGAAATTTTAAGGAGTGATTAAAAAAATGTTTACATTTATTATGATTTCAATTCTTGCCCTTCTTGTAGGAGTTGGAATTTATTTTGTGTTTTTTATCAAAAGGTTTTTTTCTGTGTTTATTAAAAGCAAGGCTGTTTGCTACATTGTGTCTGTGCTTATGGTGGCTTCTGTCGGAGCAGGCAGTTTTTACCTTTTAAGATTTGGTGCAGTGATAATTCTTCTGCATTTGTTCTTTGTGGCACTGCTTACCCAACTAATCTTTTTTGTTTTGAGAAAAACACTGCTTAAAAGGAGATACATCGCTGAAAATCAGAAGAAAAATTATTTTGAAGTAATCTATAAGTTGGGTGTAGTTCCTGTGGCTGTTACACTTGCGGTAGCAATTATAGGTCACATTATAATGGTAAGCGTATCCCAAACTCACTATACATATGAAACGAACAAGCTGGCCGGTGGCGAAAGCATCAGGGTGGCTATGATTTCCGATTTGCATATGGGCACAACAATGAACTGCAATGACTTGCAGAAATATATGAAGGAAATTGAGAAAACAAAACCTGACGCATTTTTTCTTGTGGGTGATATTGTAGACGAAAGTACTACCAAAGAGGAAATGACAGAAGCCTTTAAAATAATGGGAAATGTAAAAACAAAAGACGGTGTTTACTATGTATACGGTAACCACGACAGAAACATCTACAAAAACCACACAATGTTTACCGACAAGGAGCTGGAATCAGCAATAACTGACAGCGGTATAAAAATACTTACAGATGATGTGGTAGAGTTTGATGATTATATTGTGGTGGGCAGAGATGACTATTCTTCCACAACAGAGGAGTATTCCAGAAAGCCTATATATCAGCTGACAGAGGGTGTGGACAAGTCAAAATACATTATAAGTCTTGACCACCAACCCAGAGATTTGCCTGATGTTGCAGATGCAGATGTTGATTTGCATTTTTCGGGACATACTCACGGTGGTCAGGTGTGGCCTGTAGGCTGGATTTCCAATATTTTAGGTGTGTTTGAAATGACCTATGGAGAAAAACAAATTGATAACACTCACATTGTGGTATCCTCGGGAATAGCCAGCTGGGGATATTCCTTGAGAACACAAGGAAAAAGTGAGTATGTTGTGGTTGATATTGTGGGTACAAAATAAAATGTTGATTTCAGGGCAATCCTTTGGGGTTGTCCTGTTTTTTGTAAAATTTAAAAAATAAAATGTAAAATATACTTGACAAATTGTAATCTAGGTGGTAACATATAACTGTCGATATGACAAATATATTTTACATTTAATTTTGGAGGTATTATTATGAGAACAGAATTATCTTATGTAATCGGATTATTAGCAGGTCTTATACTTGTTGTGCTGCTTAGCGTTTTATTTTATATTTTCAGAAAAAATAAACAAAAAAAGAAATATGACGAAAGACAAAAGGCTATTCAGGGTGTGGCTTATAAGCTGGGTTTTTTTACACTTCTGGGTTATTTCTTAATAAACGGCTGTATCTGTGAAATTTTAAAAAAATCTTGGGGCTCACCAATGGAAATGAATTTTATCGGTGTATGCCTTAGCTTGGTAGTTTTTGTAGGTTATTCAGTAATAAAGGATGCATATGTTTCTATTAACCAAAAAGAAAAATCATATATAATCAGTTTTGCTGTTGTTGCAATTCTAAATATTTTTTGTTACTTTATAAATAGCTCTGTGTCTGCCGAAATAACAAATATTTATAATATGAACCTGATTTGCGGTATAACCTTTGCTTTGCTTACAGTTATTGTTATAGTTAAAAACATTGTTGACAGAATAAAGTCAAAAAAGGAATATGAAGTATGAAAAATTTAAGATTAAAGTCTGCCCGTGCGGCGCTGGATATTTCCCAAAGCAGACTTGCCGAGCTGGTTGGTGTTTCCCGTCAGACAATAAACGCAATAGAAAAGGGTGACTACAACCCTACAATAAATCTTTGCATTGCAATATGCAAGGTGCTTAATAAAACTCTTGATGAGCTTTTTTGGGAAGAATAGTGTAAAATTTTTAATACCTATTTGTGGGCGGAAAGGCTATGGAGATTAATATGAAAACACTTTATGTAACAGATTTGGACGGTACATTGCTGAATAGTGATGTAAAAATAAGCAGTAGGAGTCTGGAAATTATCAACAGCCTTGTGGAAAATGGTATGCACTTTACCTTTGCAACTGCAAGGTCACTGGTTTCTGCCGCCACAGTTACACAGGGACTTAACCTTAAACTACCTGTGGCAGTGTATAACGGCACGTTTATTATGGATAAAGAAACAGGTGAAATTATACACTCAAACTTTTTTAGTGATGAAGAAAACTCGGTTATTCAAGCAGTTATAAAAAGGTATAGCCTTAATCCCTTTGTTTATTCCTTTGTAAATGGTGAAGAAAAGGTGAGTTACAACAAAAACTATTCCAACCGGGGCAAAAGGGAGTATATTGAATCAAGGAAGAACGACAGGCGAATGACCCCTCTTGATAATGATAAAACCCTTTTTGACGGCAAAGTTTTTTACTATTCCATTATCGGCAGAGAAAAGGATTTAAGTGTTTTTTTCAGTGAGATTAAGTCCCTTGGGGATTACAGGGTAACATTTCAGCAGGATATTTACAGTGAATATTTTTGGTGTGAAATTATGCCAAAGAATGCCTCAAAGGCAAAGGCAGTGGAAAAGCTGAAGAAACTTTATTCCTTTGACAAAATTGTTGCCTTTGGAGATGCTCTTAACGATATGCCTATGTTCCAAATTGCAGACAGGTGTTACGCTGTCGAAAATGCAGTGAATGAACTAAAGGATATTTCTACAAAAGAAATATTATCAAATAACAATGATGGTGTTGCCCTGTTTTTACAGCAGGAATTTAATAAGTAATAATATAAAAAGCGGAATTACTTTTGTATTAAGGTAATTCCGTTGTTTTTTACAAATATTTATAGTATAATTTGAGTATTATAATAACAGAAAAGGGGAGATGTGGGATGAAGAAAACTGTCCTTCGAGAATATGCAAGGCTTATTGCAAAAAAAGGTATAAATGTTCAGAAAAATCAGGAGGTATATATTACTGCCGAGCTGGAGCAGCCTGAATTTGTAAAAATTCTTGTGGAAGAGTGTTATCGTGCAGGGGCAGGTAAGGTAATTGTGGACTGGTACTATCAACCCCTTACAAAGCTGAATGTTCGCTGGCAAAAGGAAAAGGTGCTTTCCAAAGTTGAAGAATGGGAAAAGGCAAGACTTCAGCACAAGGTGGATACCCTGCCTGCACTTATCTACCTTGAAAGTGAAGATCCTGACGGACTTAAGGGCGTTAATATGAAAAAGCTTGTTAAATCACAGCAGGCTAAAAGAAAAATTACAAAGCCATATCGTGATTTAATGG
>JAFLUK010000084.1 GCA_022508865.1 Oscillospiraceae bacterium
TGTCCTCTTAATCATTCGCAGCACAGCAGGTTGAAATGCAGAGTATAGGTAAGAAACATTTGCGTTGCCTCTGTCAACAGCCATTGTGTAGCCTGTCAAATCATTTGTGCCAATTGAGAAAAAGTCCGCTTCTTTTGCAAGCACATCTGCAATCATTGCGGCGGCAGGTGTTTCTATCATTACACCGATTGGAATATCTTTGTTGTATTCAATGCCCTCTTTGTCAAGGTCAGCCATAATATCCTTAATCATAGATTTTACCTTTAGCAGCTCATCAAGGGTGGTAACAAGGGGTACCATAATCCTTATGTCACCAAAAGCGCTCGCCCTTATAAGCGCCCTTAATTGGGGGATATAAACATCTTGTCTGTCAAGGCAGTAGCGTACTGCCCTGTAGCCCATAAATGGGTTATCCTCTTTTTTTAGACCAAGGTAGGGGATATCTTTGTCGCCCCCAACGTCAAGAGTGCGTATAATAATGGGCTTGCCCTTTAGTTTGAGGGCAGTTTTTTTGTAGGCTTCAAACTGCTCCTCTTCAGATGGCATTGAGGTGCTGTCCATATACAGGAACTCTGTGCGGAACAGACCTACACCTTCGCCGTCCTTGGAAATTACCATATCTGCGTCATCAGGCTTGCCTATGTTACAGCAAAGGGCAACCTTTACGCCGTCTGCTGTTACAGTTTCTTTGCCTTTGAATTTTTTTAATTCCTCTTTTTCCTTTTTAAAAAGTAAGGTTTTTTCTCTGTATACGGAAATTTCTCCCACACTGGGTTTTTCTATTACTTCGCCGTGTCTGCCGTCAACAATAATTTCCTGTCCGTTTTTGAAAATTTCCATTGCATTTTCAACAGAAAGTACAGCGGGAATTTCCATAGCCCTTGCCAGAATTGCAGAGTGGCTTGTTTTCCCTCCGACCTCTGTTACAATGCCCACAATGTTTTCTTTAATAATGCAGGATGTCATTGATGGTGTTAAATCCCTTGCAACCAGAACAGTACCTGCAGGGGCAGAGGCAATGTCAACCTCCTCTTTGCCCAGAAGTACTGCCAGCAGACCCCTCTTTATGTCCTCAACGTCAGATGCTCTTTGCTTTGTCAGTTCGTCCTCTGCCATTGAAAATATGCCAATAAACATATCGCAAACCTGTGCGACAGCATCTTCTGCACAGCAACCACCTGAAATATTGCCCTCAATGGAGCTTGTCATTCCGGGGTCTTTAACCATAAGCAGGTGACCAAGCAGGATTTCTCCTTCTTTTTCACCAACTGTATTTTTAATTTTTTCAGCCTGTGCCTCTGTCTTTTGGCAAAAGGTATTCAGGGCTGTTTTAAACCTTTCAATTTCTGCTTTGGTATCCGTTATTCGTCTTTTTTCGTAATCAAGGTTTATTTCTTCAATGAGTAATACCTTGCCGATACCGATACCCTCTGATGCATTTACACCTTTAAGCATATTAATTTCCATAGCCTTTCCGCCCACAAATAGATGTTATAAATTTTTCACGACCTTACGTGGGCGGATAAGGCGTGTATGGGAATTTTAACTATTGCTAAAAAGTATGATTTATAAACAAATAGCAGGAGAACTACCGGACAATAATTCTCCTGCTTATATTCTATTTAACTAATATTCTGCTTATTCACCAAAACCGTTTTCTATCATTTCGGCAGCTTCCTTCATAGCGGTTGCTTCATCGGCACCATCAATCTCAATAGTAATCTCTGTGCCGCATTTGATACATGCTGCAATAAGATTCATAATGCTTTTGCCGTCAATTCTGTTTCCGTCTTTAATAACGGTAACAGTGCTCTGGTACTTGCCCATAGCTGCGGTGAATGCACCTGCGGGTCTCATATGAAAACCCTGACTATTAGTAATAGTAAATGTTTGTGATACCATCTTAATAACTCCTTAGAATTTTTAATCTATCACAAATATTATACAATATAAGTCAATTATTATCAATATTAAATTGAAATTTATATAAATATTTATGGTGTTTAGATTTTAATTTTTTATTATATTACTTTGCTCTTTTCTTTAAAATTGCAAGCATTAACATTCCTATAACAGAACCTATTGCAAGGGCGGCAAGATACACATACCATGTGCCCGACATTGTGGCAAATACAAACACACCGCCGTGAGGAGCCATCAGCTTACAACCAAACAGTGCAGACAGCGCACCTGCCGTTGCCGAGCCTACAATGCAGGAGGGAATTACCTGCAAAGGATAGCCTGCCGCGTATGGTATTGCACCCTCTGTAATAAAGGAAAGTCCCATAATGTAGTTAACAGGAGCGTTCTTTCTTTCCTCGTCAGTCCATTTGTTTTTAAAAAATGTGTTGGAAAGGGCAATGGCAATCGGCGGAACCATACCACCAATCATAACAGCCGCCATAATTGTAAAAGCAGCGTCTGTCTGAATAGACAGCATACCTGTTGCAAATACATATGCCGCCTTGTTGAAAGGGCCACCCATATCAATGGCCATCATACCTGCAAGAAGCGCGCAAAGGGGAACCATAAGTCCCTCTGTTTGGCTCATTTTAGTAAGAGTATTTGACATACCTGTGTTAATAAATCCCATAATGGGGTTGATTGCACACATAACTACCGCAATACTGCCAAGTCCCAGAAGAGGGAACACAAGAACAGGCTTAATGCCCTCAAGAGCATTTGGAAGTTTTTCGCAAAGCTTTATAATGCCAAGCATTATATAACCTCCCACAAAGCCTGCAAGAAGCCCCCCTAAAAAGCCTGACGGAACATCTCCGCCAAGGTTTGTAAAGGTTGTTCCCGATGTAGCAAGAAAACCTCCTACAAGACCTACAAGAAGTCCGGGTCTGTCTGCAATGCTCATTGCAATAAAGCCCGAAAGGATTGGTACCATAAGATCAAAGGATATACCGCCGATTGCTTTGAAGAATTTGGCTGCGGGAGTAATTGTACCAAAGTCCCCGCTTCCCGAACTGCCATAGCCTGCAATTGTATCAATGAGGAATGCAATTGCTATAAAAATGCCTCCTGCAACAACAAAGGGCAGCATATGGGAAACACCGTTCATAAGGTGCTTATACAGCTTTCTGCCAAAGCTTTCATTACCGCTATGGGCAGCAACAGTTTTAGCGCCCTTGTGGTGATAAACGGGAGCGTCACCCTTTATGATTTTGTTAATAAGCTCCTTTGGTTTATGAATACCGTCGGCTACTTTTGTAATAACAACAGGCTTGCCGTCAAACCTTGCCATTTCTACATTTTTGTCGGCGGCAACAATAATGCCGTCACAGTTTGCAATTTCTTCACTTGTAAGTATATTTTTTGCTCCGCCGGAGCCGTTTGTTTCAGCCTTTAAGGGCAAGTTCATTTCTTTTCCTGCTTTTTCCAGTGCTTCTGCCGCCATATATGTGTGGGCTATACCTGTAGGGCAGGCAGTAACAGCAAGTATACGATAACCCCTTTTTTTCTCCTCCTTTGAGGTCTTGGGCTCATCAGGATATTTTTCTCTTTCAAAGGTATCAATAGCCCTTAAAAATGCTTCTTTGCCCTTTGCATTAAGCAGCTTATCTCTGAATTCTCCGTCCATAAGCATTGTCATCAGCCGGGCAAGTACTTCAA
The DNA here is from genome assembly GCA_022508865.1 of Oscillospiraceae bacterium. Lineage (GTDB taxonomy): Bacteria > Bacillota > Clostridia > Oscillospirales > Acutalibacteraceae > Ruminococcoides. The sequence goes on from JAFLUK010000084.1 coordinate 3,622, forward strand.
GGTGAACATCGCCGTCATTTGGAGCTGCAATCATAAAGATAATATCAGAGGGTTTGCCGTCCATAGCTTCGTAATCAACACCATCGGGTATGGTTACAGCGGCAAGGGCAGGGCTTTTTACAGCCTTGCTCTTTGCATGAGGAATGGCAATTCCGTCACCTATTGCCGTCGTGCCGCTTGCTTCTCTTGCCAAAATTCCTTCCTTATAAGCATTTGCATCAATAAGATTTCCTGCGTTTTGGTGCAGATTTACAAGCTTGTCGATAGCTTCTGCCTTTGAATTAAGCTGAACGTTAAGCTCGATGCACTCCTTTTTCAGTAAATCAACAATTCGCATATGTTCCCTCCAAATTTTAATTAGTCAGTATTTATTTTAATGTTATTTACTATAATGTTTTTAATAAAGCAAATACTTCATCCTTTGTTGCAAGACCCTCTGAAAATGCAGACGCGCTGCCTGCGGCTGCGCCCATCTTTAAAGCATATTTATAGTCCTGCTTTTCAAGATATCCTGCACAAAAGCCTGCCACCATTGAGTCCCCGGCACCAACGGAGTTTTTGACTTTGCCCTTTGGTGTGCCTATTCTGTGGGCAATATTATTTTCGTCCACCAGAATTGCGCCGTTGCCTGCCATTGAAACAAGAACATTTCTTGCACCCTGCTTTTTAAGCTCCCGTGCGTAGTACACAATTTCATTTTCTGTCTTTAACTCAAGTCCAAAAATTTCTCCCAGCTCGTGGCTGTTTGGCTTTATAAGGAAAGGCTCAAATTTAAGGGATTTTACAAGCAAATCCTTTGTTGCGTCCACCACGAAGCGGATTTTCTTGTGATACAGCCTGCCCATAATTCTTTCATACATATCAGAGGGAAGAGAGGCAGGGATTGAACCTGCAAGCACAAGAGTGTCATCTTGGGTTAAATTGTCCAGTTTTAAAAACAGCTTTTCTATTGAACTGTGGGGTATTTCAGGTCCTCTTGCATTAATGTCTGTTTCAGTAACACCCTTAATATTCACATTGATTCTGGTACTGCCTTCATTAAGCTTTATAAAGTCGGTTGTGACCCCCATTGAATTAAGACCCTTTTCCAAAGCGTCTCCTGTAAAGCCTGCAATAAATCCAAGGGCTGTATTCTTAACTCCCAGATTTGTCAGCACTCTTGACACATTTACTCCCTTGCCCCCAAGGTTCATATATTCCCTTGTGGTGCGGTTTACCTCGCCAAGATTAAAGCTGACAAGCTCTACTACATAATCTATTGCGGGATTAAAGGTAACTGTATAAATCATTTCGAAACCTCCTTGATAATTGTTTTTTCTCATCGACTTATGGGTTAATCTAACAAAGTCTTTTTATAGTAAGAATTGTACGGATTTTTTTTAGAAAATCAATAAAAAACAAAGAAATTTCTTATAATATAATCAAAAAATGGTAAATAAGTCCATTAAAAACTTGCTCTACTATTATATGCATATATTTTGTGATTATTTGCAAAAAGCAGGACAAAAAATAAGACAGTGAAAAATCACTGCCTTAATTTGAAAAATATTAAATTAAAAGTCAAACTGAAATTCAAATTACAAAAAAGAATATTATGCCCAAAAGTGTACTTATCAACGCACCTGCAACAATATCCCTGATAAAATGTACTCCAACAATCGGTCTTATGGAAATTATCAGAAAAGATAATACCAAGGATACAATACCTAACCATATATTAACATATAAAAAGGCAAAGGAGATTATTACGGCGCTTGCCGTATGACGTGAGGGAAAGCTCTTTCCCTTTGTGCTTTTCGGAAAAAGCGGGGTAATATCCATTACCTCATAGGGGCGAGGCTTGTTAAGCACATATCTGATTATTGTTACTGCAAAAAATGTAACTGCCGGAACGGTGACTACCTTGATAAGACGCAAATCCCATTCTATGAGAAGATAGACTATCAGCGCAGAATAACCTAAAAACAGAAAATAGGGAAAGATTTTGTATATAACCTTAATTATATTGTAAATTGCTTTGTTTTCTTCAATGGCATTTTTCATAGCCATAAATTTTTCTGCTCTTGTGTTTGCCATTTAAAGTTTATTCCTTTGATTTTATATTGCTGTTTTCGGCTTTAAAAAACCGATAGCTCTGGGGTGGTTTATTATCTCAACATTTTTAAAATTACCGCCGAATTCGCCGTCAAGGGTCCAAGGAATTTCATCTTTGCTGATAAATTTGAATTTGTCCCCTCGCAGTCTGATAATTTGTGAGCTGTCTGTTTTGCCCAGCAAAAATCCGTTGATTGTCTCCTGCAATTCAATTGGGTTTCTGAATTCCTTAACAAGAATTGCTTCGAATTTTCCGTCATCAAGAGCAATGTCTTCTCTGTCAATTTTAAGAATACCTCCGACAGAAAATGTGTTGCATATCATACCATATACAAAATTACCGCTGATTTCCCTGTCGTCTGCAATCAAAGTAACATTAATGCTTTTGATTTTCGGCAGGCTTTTTATACCCTCAAGAATATATGCTGTTTTACCCAAAATATTTTTTGCATTTTGAGGAGTGGAATAGGCAACCTGTGTAAAGGCTCCAAACCCTGCAATATAGTTAAAATATCTGTTGTTAAATTGACCGATATCATATGGAAAAATTACACTGTCACAAAGAGAGTCAACACATTTTGTCATATTTTTGGAAAGACCTAAAGATGTTGCAAAGTCGTTTACAGTGCCTGACGGAATGTATCCGCAGGGCTTTCGAAGTGATTTGTCAACAGACATATAGCCTGTGGTAACCTCGTTAAGAGTACCGTCACCTCCGGTGCATACTATCATATCGTACTGCTCCATATATTTCCTTGCGAATTTTTCGGCGTCTCCGTTTTTCCTTGTGGGCATAACAGTAACTATTCCCATTTTTGAAATGCTCTCTATAAGGTATGACAGTTTGTATTTTACCGCACCTTTTCCCGAAACAGGGTTGTATATAAACAAT
>JAFLUK010000085.1 GCA_022508865.1 Oscillospiraceae bacterium
GAAAGCAGTTCCTGAACTTTATTTTCACCAATATGGTCAAGTCCAAGAGATATTGCATAGTTAATATACTCGGTTTCTACAGTTTTGGTTGCTGAAAGAAAGGTGATATCTTTCCTGCTTTTTCCAACCTTTTGAGCAGCTTCCGAAATCTTTTCGTCAATATATTTATAATTGTATTCTATATCAGTTAATGACCTTACCATCCTTTAAATCACTCCCATTTATAACTACATTATCATATAGAGAAACGGTTTTGCCGTTAAAAAGAACATCATTTTCAGGTGCAGGGTCGCAAATTACAAAATCTGAACCGGAGTAAATAATTGATACTTCTTTAAATTGAAGCTCATTTCCGTAGAGAACATACACACCCTGTACTTTCTTCTTTTCTTTAATCTCATTACCGTTTTCATCCTCGGTAATTTTTGTGACATAATCATCATGAAGAGCCGACTTGCTTACTCTGATGCCCTCATAGGTGTTAAGACAGATTTCAATATTTTCATTGCGTATTTTTGCAAGGTCGGAATTCATATAATCACATCTGATTATAAGAATTGAATCCTTGCCGTCTGATGATTTGTTAATTGCCTCAATTGTGCCCGGTAAGGAATCTGCAGAAGCAAAAGGCATTTTTATTATCACGTTATTGAAACTTTTTGTTGTAAGTTTAAGCATTTCAGACTCTGAAATTGGACAAACAATATACCAATTTACATTACCTATAATCTTACCAATAGTATTTTTTGCAATCTTTTTTGGCTGCTCGGACTTGATTTTTGAATATTGCTCATAGTTTATATCTGTAACAGAATTATAGTCATAAACTGATTCATATCCATCCACAGATGACACAAAACAACCGGCGATCTTTGCCTTTACATTGGCAACAGCATTATTCGAACCGGAGTTTAATTCATTTTTTTGAGCGGTTAAATCCTCTATACGGTTTTCTATGTCAACAGATTTGCCTGTAACTATTAATCTTTGTGTTACAAGATAAGTCAAATTATCAAGATATGTGTTTGTATTAATAAAATCCTTATCAGCAATATTTGAATTAAATTCTCTGATAGAATTGCTGATTCTGCTGTCTATTGTATCAATTCCCAAATCGCCGTTTGTTGCTGATAACTTTAATTTGTTAAGTCTGTTGATTTCCTGCTGAATCTCTTCTATCTTTTGATTATTAAGAACATCTTCTTCGTTATCATACCACTTTGCAATTATCTCATTCTTCTTTACACTGACGCCGTCATTACAGATGTAAGAAATTGAGCCGTTGTTATTGTCCTTTATCAGAGTTTCATCCCTTATGATTATTCCGTCCTTATAAAAGGAGTCGGTAGCTGTTAGTCTGGTGGCGATTTCTGTATCAATTCCATCAACATCAAATACAGAAGTAATAAAAACATACAAAACATAAACAATGATAAATACAGCAATCAGTGATATTATTAACTTTTTTACCTTTGCCTTATCCATAATTTTTCCTTTTAAAACTACTGAATTATTAATCCATTTTCTATTATTTCTACTGCTTTGTTAATTATTTCCTTATTACTTAACTCATCTATATTGAGCCAATAAATTTCTTTGTCTCTTTTAAACCATGTTAACTGGCGCTTTGCGTATCTTCTGGTTTCTCTCTTTAGTGTTTCTTTACATTCCTCAAGGGACATTTGTTTTTCAAAATAAGGAATAAATTCTTTATAACCTATTGCCTTTGAGGCTGTAGAGCTTAAATTCTTCTTAAGAATTATTTTGGCTTCATCCAGTAAACCGTTTTCTACCATTAAGTCAACTCTTTTGTTAATTCTTTGGTAAAGATATTCTCTGTCAGCAGCATTTAGTCCAAGTTTAATAGGTAAATAAGGTGACTCAACAGATAGTGCTTCTCTATCCAAAACTGATTTTGGTTTACCTGTTAGATAGTATATTTCTAATGCTCTCGCAATTCTCTTGTGATTTTTTTCAATAGATAATTTTTCGTAAGATTCTCTGTCAACTTTAAAGAGTGTATTCAGCAAATCATCAGTAGGCTTGCTCATAAGATCTGTCCTAAGCCTTTCGTCAATAGAGGCGTTTGAAAACTGAACATTATTTAGCAGTGAGCTAACATAAAGACCGGTACCGCCTGCTATAACAGGGATTTTACCTCTGCTGCTGATATCTGAAATTATGCTTCTGGCTTTCTCAACAAACTGTGCTACAGAATATTCCTCTGTAGGGTCAAGAAAATCCATAAGATGATGAGGGACACCATCCATTTCTTCTACAGTTGGCTTTGCAGTGGCTATATTCATTTCTTTATAAATCTGCATTGAATCAGCAGAAATAATCTCACCGTTGAACTTTTTTGCTATTTCTATTGAAAGTGCAGTCTTTCCCGATGCTGTTGGTCCAATAATGGAAATGAGTTTAATCTTTTTCATTTACACTCTTCCAAACTGTTTTTCTATTTCATATTTTGAAAGTTCAATACAAACAGGTCTGCCGTGAGGACAATATCTGATATTATCGTCATTAAATACTGTGTTTGCTATGTCTATAAGCTCTTTTGTAGTGCTCTTGTTTCCTGCCTTTATGGCAGCTCTGCAAGATATATTATGGTATATCCACTCCATATGTTCTGTGGCAATACCTTTTCTGTTTTCTGCAATATGACCGCAGATTTCAACAATTGAATCTTCAACATCTGCATCTTTTAAATATGAAGGAGCACTCCTGACAATAACAGTACCATTGCCGAAGTTTTCAACATCAAAGCCTACCTCTTTGAACATATCAAGGTGATTAATTGCAGCATTATACTCCGATTTTTCCAGAGTAACTGTAACAGGTAAAAGAAGCATTTGTACAGTTCCTTTGCCCTTTTCTTTCTTTAATTTTTCAAAGATAATTCTTTCGTGGGCTGCGTGCTTATCTATAAGAACTATCTTATTATTGTCGGTTTCCACAATAATATATGTATCCATTGCTTCGCCGATAAACCTAAAGCTTTCTTCGTCTTTATCAATCAAAGTAGAAATTGTATGCTTTTCTTCTGATATGTTATGTTGTTCTTCAACAGTGGTAATATCCTGCTCAATCGGTTTTGGAATACTTGTATTGCTGCTGTTATATTCAAGTTCTGCAATAGGTTTCAGCTTTGATTCTTCAATTTCTAATACTTTAGTATTATCAGAAATTGTATTTACACTTTTTTGAATAAAGTCATTTCTACTTTCGACTTTTGTCTGTTGGTTGATTAAATCTAAATATGCTTTTTTAGGAGAAGAAAAATCGGATACAATCTTGGAATTTTTTGTAGATGATATACCTGTATTTAATTCAAGTTCATCAAAAACGGATTTTTTTGCACTATTTGTTTCTTTAACAGGATTTTTATCCTCTTTAATAACCTTATTTGCAAGTGCAAACGGATTAATCTTTTTTAAATCATTTGTAACCTTACTGCCGATTACTGCTTCCTTACGAGTATCTCCCTTTAATAAAGCAGACTTAATACCATGATAAACTGTGTCAAAAACAGGTCTTTCGTTAATAAATCTAACTTCTATTTTTGAAGGATGAACATTTACATCTACAGCTTCAGGTGCAATTTTCAAATTCAAAACACAGGATGGAAATTTTCCCACCATAACAGCACCCTTGCAGGCTTCTTCCAAAGCAATTGAAATGGTTTTTGATCTTACAAATCTGCCGTTGATAAAAGTATTTTGCATATTACGATTTGCTCTGCCACCGGCAGGTTTGCTGACATAGCCTGTCAGATGCATACCGTTAAGTTCATAATCAACAGTAATTAGTGAATTTGCAAAATCTCTGCCATATACAGAATAAATTGCAGAGAGAAGTTTTCCGTCTCCCGAAGTTTTTAAGATTGTTTTATTGTCCCTGATAAAGGTAATTGCAATATCGGGATGAGAAAGTGCGATTCTGTCAATTACACCGGCAACCGCATTACCCTCTGCTATATCTTTTTTCAAAAATTTATATCTGGCAGGAACATTATAGAACAAATCTCTCATAATAAATGTTGTTCCGTCAGGACAACCTGCATCATTAAAGGATTTTTCCACACCGCCCTCTATTTCGTATGCTGTGCCGATTTCCTCTTCTATTGCCTTTGTAATAAGCTGTACCTTGGAAACAGAGGAAATTGAAGCAAGGGCTTCTCCCCTAAATCCCAGTGTGCCGATTTTTTCAAGGTCAATTTCACTGGAAATTTTACTTGTAGCATTTCTTTTAAAAGCATTGCGAATGTCATCCTTCATAATACCATGACCGTTGTCTGATATTCTGAGGAAACTTATACCGCCGTGCTGAATTTCTACAGTAATTTTATCTGCTCCTGCATCTATAGAATTTTCAAGCAATTCCTTAACAACAGAGGACGGACGCTCCACAACTTCACCGGCAGCAATAAGTTCCGCCGTATGCTTATCAAGTACATTAATTCTGCCCAAAGCATCCACCTCCTGTTCTTTTAATAAATCAGATTATTTTACCATATTTTTCAGTTCATAAAGAACATTCATTGCCTCAATTGGTGTAAGTGTGTTTACATCAATTGATTTAATTTTATCAATAACGGAGTTATCAGCCTGTGTAAGCAGATTAAGCTGCATATCATCCAATTCTTGGGCTGATTTTATTCCTGATAGAATTTCTCTGTCGTCAGTTATTTTACCCTCTGTAAGCTCTTTAAGAATGGTTTTAGCACGCTTAATAATCCAATCGGGTAAGCCTGCCAATTTAGCAACCTCAATACCGTAGCTGTCGTCTGCACCGCCTGGTACAATACGTCTGAGGAATGTAATGTCGTCACCACGTTTTTTAACGGCTATATTATAATTTTTTACACCATCAAGCAGGTGCTCCATTACTGTAAGTTCATGATAATGAGTAGCAAAAAGCGCCTTTGCACCCAATTTCTTCTTATCAACTACATATTCAAGTACCGCCCTTGCAATACTCATACCGTCAAATGTACTGGTTCCTCTGCCTATTTCATCAAGAATAAGAAGAGAATGTGATGTTGCTTTTTTTACAATGTTGGCAACCTCGTTCATTTCTACCATAAAGGTGGACTGGCCTGATGCCAGATCGTCAGATGCGCCAACTCTTGTAAAAATGCTGTCAACAATTCCTATTTCTGCATATTTTGCAGGTACAAAGCATCCCATCTGTGCCATTAAAACAATCAGTGCTACCTGTCGCATATATGTTGATTTACCGGCCATATTGGGACCGGTGATAATTGACACTCTGTTTTTGTTGCCGTCCAGCATTACATCGTTGGGAACAAAGGGAGCACCGCTGAGCAAAGCTTCCACAACCGGATGTCGGGATTCCTTTAAGATGATTTTATCTGAAGAATTAATCTCGGGACAACAATAGTTATTATCGCTGGAAACATTTGCAAGGCTTGTGAGTACATCAAGTGTTGCGATAGCCTTGGCAGTTTTTTCTATTCTTTCAAGATTTTCTGCAACAGTTTTTCTGACTTGATCAAAGAGCTGATACTCCATAGCAAAAGACTTGTCCTTTGCACCGAGAATTCTACCCTCTAAATCCTTTAATTCCTGTGTTATATATCTTTCGCAGTTAGTAAGAGTTTGTTTTCTTATGTATTCTTCCGGCACCTTGTCTTTATAGGAGTTGGTAACCTCGATGTAGTAGCCAAATACTCTGTTGTAGCCAACCTTTAGCTTTGGAATACCTGTTTTTTCTTTTTGTTCTATTTCGATTTGAGCAAGGAGAGCAGTACCGTTGTTCATATCCGAACGGACAGTATCAAGCTCAATATTATATCCCTCTTTAATCAGACCGCCCTCTCGCACGGAGAACGGAGGGTCTTCTTCTATAGCATTGTCAATGACAGCATAGATATCCTGCAACTCGTCAATGTCATTGTAGAGTCTTTTCATCAATTTAGAGTCAAAATTTTTCAGCAGATTTTTGATTTGAGGTAAATTCTGAAAAGCAGAACATAAGGAACGAAGTTCTCTGGCATTTGCATTGCCGTAGACAATTTTAGTCATAAGGCGTTCAATATCAAAAATACCAACCAAGGTTGCAGTAATTTCAAGCCTCTGAACAGTGTCACCCACAAGGTCAGAAACAGCGCTTTGTCTTTGCAGTATTGTTGCAAGGTTAATAAGAGGATGTTCTAACCAATACCTTAACAATCTTTTTCCCATTGCGGTTTTTGTCTTGTCAAGAAGCCAGATAAGCGAACCTTTCTTTTCTTTGTTCATCATAGTCTGGGTAAGTTCAAGATTTCTTCTTGTATTAAAATCAAGATTCATAAATTGATTATCGCTGTAATATTCAAAAGAGCCTATTCTTTCAAAACCGCTTTTTTGAGTATTTTTTAGATAACTAAGGAGCGCACCGATTGAGGAAATAAGCTCATTTTTATCTTTGATGAGTTCAACATCCTTATCCTTAAACTGCTGTTTCACAGAGTCAAGACAAATGAAATAAACAAATTCATCATCTGTAAGCATTTCCACAGATGCAGAAAGCTTATC
>JAFLUK010000086.1 GCA_022508865.1 Oscillospiraceae bacterium
TTTTATTACTTATTTTTTACAACATATTAAATTATTTTGTGAGGAAATAGCTCATCATTGTGTAACCTTTATCAATGAAATTGCCTGTGGATTTGGCGGTTTCTTCTGTAAAGGTTTTTATTCCGTTGTTCTTTTCTTCCTTACTGTTGTAAATAATGTAAGGAACAGGATTTGAGGAATGCGTTTGAATCGAGAGTGGTGTTGGGTGGTCAGGACAAACAAGAACAGCAAAATCATCAAATCCTTTTAAGAATTCTGTAACAGGGGTAAGGATTTTTTCATCAATCATCTCTATAGCCTTGACCTTGTTGTTGTACTCCCCACGATGGCCGCATTCGTCAGGCGCTTCAACATGGATATATACAAGTTCCTGACCCTTTTTGAATTCTTCAATTGCGGCTGTTGCCTTGCCTTCAAAGTTAGTGTCTATATAGCCTGTTGCGCCGTCAACATCAACACTGTTCATATCTGCACTGATTGCAATACCCTTAAGCAGGTCAACGGCTGAAATCATTGAACCCTTTTTGCCAAACTTTTTAAGGAAGCTGTCAAGAATAGTCTTTGTACCCTCTCCCCACAGCCAAATTGAGTTTGCAGGTTTTCTGCCATTTTCAATTCTCTCTTTGTTTACCGGGTGATCCTTAAGCAAATCATAGGATTTTTTCATCAGCTCGTAAAGAGGCTGAACCAGCTCACCCTGTGGGATATAGTCAGTAATAACTCTGTTTGGTATATCGTGAGGTGGTGTAAATGAAACCTTGTTCTTGTCACCTTTATCCCAAACAAGGCAATGTCTGTAAGCAACTCCGGGGTAGAATTTAAAGATATCGTCTCCTAAATTCTCCTGCAAATAATTGATTAAAATTGTGGCCTCCTCTGTACTGATATCATCTGCGCAGTAGTCAACCATTGTTTTCTTTTCATAATCTTCTTCGTCCGAAAGTGTAACAAGGTTACATCTGAGTGTTACGTCTGTGTCCTTTAAATCTATACCGATTGAGGCGGCTTCCAAAGGACTTCTTCCTGTATAGTAAACAGCGGAGTCATAGCCAAGAACCGAAAGGTTGGCAACGTCACTGCCTGGCTTCATACCATCGGCAACGGTTTTTACCATACCGATTTCCCCTTTGGAAGCAAGGTAATCCATTGTTGGCTTTTTTGCAAGCTCCATTGGGGTTTTATTACCTAATTTTTCAAATGGCTCGTCAGCCATTCCGTCACATAGCATTACAAGATATTTCATACTCTATTCTCTCTCCTCTTATTCATTAGTGCTGTTCATTTTTAGATAAGCATTGATAAATCCGTCTAAATCTCCGTCCATAACAGCGTTAACATTGCCTAATTCAAAGTTTGTTCTGTGGTCCTTAACAAGTGTATATGGCATAAACACGTAGGAACGTATCTGACTGCCCCAAGTAATTTCCTTTTGGACGCCCTTGATATCCTCGATTTTGTCAAGATGTTCTCTTTCCTTAATTTCCATCAGCTTTGACATAAGCATTTTCATAGCCACATCTCTGTTCTGATATTGGCTGCGTTCAACCTGTGAAGCTACTACAATACCTGTTGGAATATGGGTAAGACGAACAGCAGATGAAGTTTTGTTAACCTTCTGACCACCTGCACCGGAGGCTCTGTATACGTCCATTTTTATATCTTCTTCTCTTATGTCAATTTTTATATCGTCATTAATTTCGGGCATAACCTCAAGTGAGCTAAAGCTTGTGTGACGTCTTCCTGCAGAGTCAAATGGTGATACTCTTACAAGTCTGTGAACACCGGCTTCGCTCTTAAGATAGCCGTATGCATTTTCTCCCTCTATCAAAAGAACAGCAGACTTTAGACCTGCCTCGTCACCGTCAAGATAGTCAATCTCTTTAACATTGAAGCCATGGTCCGTTGCCCAGCGAGTATACATTCTGTAGAGCATTTCTGCCCAATCCTGTGCTTCTGTACCGCCGCTGCCTGCATGAAAGGTAAGAATTGCATTATTTTTATCATATTCACCTGTCAGAAGTGTTTGAAGGCGTTGCTTTTCAAGCTCTTTTTCTACTTTTTCTACCTCTGAAAGTGCTTCATCCAAAAGGGTTAAGTCCTCTTCCTCGTCACCAAGTTCAATGAGTGCCAGTGTATCTTCGTACTGTGAAACAAGCGAATTAAAGTTATCTACCTTTGCATTAAGGTCAGATGTTCTCTTCAAAATCTTTTGGCTTTTTTCTATATCATCATAAAATCCCGGCTCGGCCGCTCTGTTCTCTAACTGCTGTATTTCACTTTTAATTGCTGCAAGGCCAAGTGCATCTGACAAATCATCAATGTCAGGCTTAAGCCCCTCCAGCTTCAATTTTAGTTCTTCAAACTGTACCATACTTATTTATACCTCTTTTTTAGACTGGATTATATTATATCCTAAAATAAGGAAAATGTAAATAATATGGTATAAATAAATGTATTTTTACAGATTTAGGTAATATAGTTGCAGAAAGCAATTTTTTTTGTTATAATTATTGTGTATAAGAGTATTGTGATATATATAAACAAATATTAATAATGTAAATATAATTATATGAGGAAGAATTAAATGGATTTTATCGGATACAGTTGTCCTGTCTGTGACAAGAACTTTCACGCAGATGACGACATTGTGGTTTGTCCTGTGTGTGGTACTCCGCACCACAGAGATTGCTATGAAAAAAACGGTGAATGTATTAATGCAGATAAACATTCACAGGGATATAACTTTGAAACAGATGCTGATGAGAAGTCTGCACCGGACGGTGCAATAAAATGTAAGCAGTGTGGACACCTGAATCCTGAAGGATGCTTTTTCTGTTCACAGTGCAGGGCTCCTCTTGAAAACAGACAAAACGCTAATACTTATCAGGGCGGCAGTCCCTTTGGCGGTGCACCTTTTGGGGGCACACCCTTTGGCGGCGGTAATCCAAATGGAGGAAATCCCTTTGGGGGTAATATGGGCGGCTTTAATACTGTTCAGTTTGACCCAATGGCAGGGGTTTCTCCCGATGCTGAATTTGACGAGGGTGCCAAAGCAGGTGAGGTTGCAAAGTATGTTAAGCAAAACACCACCTATTTTATGCAGGTGTTTAATAAAATCAAAAATTTCGGCAAATCTAAATTCAGCTTTGCAGGATTATTCTTTGGCGGCGGATATTTGCTGTACAGAAAGCAATATGTTATAGGCACTATTATCACTGTCATTATGGCGGCTTGCCTTATTTTTTCAACATATGGTAATTTCACTGTTTTAAACAATATCTTAAATGATATTTACAGCGACACTTCCATTAAACTCACATCATATACACAGCTTTTTTCTCTTGTTGGTGAAAAGATTAATCTCCTTGATATGCAAAGCTATGTAATTGTAATGGCAACATTTGTATGTGAAATTATTTTTTACGGCCTATATTTATTCTGTGGCTTTAATGCAAACAGATTATATTATAAACATTGCTGCAAACAAGTTAATAAAATCAAAACAAATGCAACATCAGACACCGAGTCTGACAATCAACTGCAAACTAAGGGTGGTGTTAACACAGCTCTTGGCTTTAGTCTTTTGGCTGTGCTGCTGCTTATTAACTTTGTTCCGCAATTTATTTTTTAGTTTAAAACACATGAGGTAATTCTATGAAAATCACAAAAGCAGTTATTCCTGCGGCGGGGCTTGGTACAAGAGTACTTCCGGCAACAAAATCTATGCCGAAAGAAATGTTTCCTATTGTTGACAAGCCTGCAATTCAGTATATTGTTGAAGAAGCAGTAAAGGTGGGTATTACAGATATTCTCATTATCACAAATCGTGGTAAGGGAATTATTGCAGACCACTTTGACCGCACACCTGAACTTGAAAAAGCACTGGACAAGCCCGAAAAACAGGAAATGTTGGAAACAGTTAAGAACATTTCAAATCTTGCAAACGTTACATTTATCAGACAAATTGAAACAAAGGGACTTGGTCACGCAATTTTAAGAGCAAAGAACTTTGTGGGTAATGAACCCTTTGCAGTAATGTATGGTGACGATGTTATTATTGGTGAAGACCCTGCAATAGGTCAGCTTATAAGAGCATATGGTGAATTTGGCAAGGGTGTTGTTGGTGTTAAGCTGATGCCCGAGGAAGAAATGCACAAGTACGGCTCACTAAAGGTTGAAAATATCCACCACAATGTATTTAAGTGCACAGATATGGTTGAAAAGCCTGCCACTAAAGAAGAGATACTATCATGCTACTCTATACTTGGCAGATGTGTTCTCCCGCCTGAAATATTTGATGTTCTTGAAAATACACAGCCCGGTAAGAATGGAGAAATTCAACTGACAGACGCAATGAGGGAAATTGCAACTACTGTTGGTATGACCGCAGTGGAATACACCGGCACAAGGTACGATATGGGCAACAAACTGGGGCTTTTGCAGGCTTCTATTGAAGTGGGTCTTGAACATCCCGAAATTAAAGACGGACTTAAAGAGTACCTTAAGAATCTTGTAAAAAACTTATAATTTCCAAACTAAAATAAGCACCTTTGAGCAAAGCGGCTCTTGGGTGCTTTTTATTATTTCTATGAATTTTTATTAAATTTTCACTTCTATGGGATTATGCTTTTCGTAATAATAATAAGATGTAAAGCCAAGACTTTTCAGAAGTTCTATCCCCTTGTCCAAATCTCTGCCTAATTCTTCTTTTTTGTGAGCATCACTTCCAAGGGTTATAAGGCAGCCGCCAAACTCCTTGTATCTATTCAATATATCCCTGTCTGCCATTGGTCGTGCAAGGGGCTTACTAATTGTTGAAGTATTAATTTCTAAAGCTTTATTATTCTTTACAAGAATTTTAAGAATCTCATCAATTATATTATTATGCTTTGTGTAGTCAATTTTTAAATCTGTTCTTTCTGCAATATATCTTGCAGGGTAATCAAAGTGTGCAAGCGAATCAAAACCATTCCATTTTACCACTTCAAGCTGTTCATTAAAATATTCTGTCAGCAAAATATCTATATTATCCTCATTATATTCAAGAAAATAAAAATCTTTTCTATTCCTCACCTCATGGGTAGAGGCTAGAATAAAATCGAACTCTGCAAGACCAAGAGCAAATTCTGTCTTTTGAGGAAAATGTGTAGGTTCACCCAGCTCTATACCTGTAAGTACCTTTATTTTATTCTTATAAAGCTGTGCTGCTCTTTTTGTTTCTGCCACTGATTTTGGAATTACTTCTTCAAGGACAACACAAAACTCGTTGTTTTTGTCGCCTATTCCCACAACATCGCAGTGGTCGGTGATAGTTATAACACTAATACCCTTTTCTATTCCCTGTTTTATCATTTCCTCCACAGGTACATTTCCGTCAAAGGAAAACTCCGAATGAATGTGACTGTCGCACAAATACATAATTGTCACCTCTGATTTTATATCATAATATGTAATGCAATAAACATACTGAAAGTTTATCATAATATGTCTTTTAATGCAAGAAATTGCCTTTACTTTTGGGCATTAAAGTAGTATAATGATACAGAATTTAAAAACGGAGGTATATTATGAAAGCTGTTATTACTGTTGTGGGTAAGGATACTGTGGGCATACTTGCAAAGGTTTCTGCTGTTTGCTCCGAGCACGAGGCTAATGTTATTGAGGTTTCCCAGAGCGTTTTGCAGGATATGTTTGCAATGATTATGCTTGTTGATCTTAAAAAGAAAAACTTTGCAGAGCTTTCATCCAACCTTGAAAAACTAGGTGATGAAAATAATCTTAAAATTCATTCTATGCACGAAGACATTTTTAATTCTATGCATAGGATTTGATGAGGTAATACTAAATGCTTGAAACAAGAGATATACTTGAAACAATAAATATGATAGATAACGAAAATCTTGATGTAAGAACTATTACAATGGGTATTTCGTTACTTGACTGTATAGATGAAAACATTGACAGGGCATGTACAAAGGTTTATGACAAAATCTGCTACAGTGCAAAGGACCTTGTAAAGACAGGTCAGGATATTGAAGAGGAATATGGTATTCCGATTATCAACAAGAGGGTTTCTGTTACACCGATTGGTATGGTAGCGGCCCCCTGCAAGGATAAGGAAATTGTAAAATTTGCCAAGGCTCTTGACAAAGCCGCAGATACACTTGGTATTAACTTTATCGGCGGATATTCTGCTCTTGTTCAAAAGGGCTTTGCCTCCGGAGATTTGGAGTTAATCAAGTCAATTCCCGAAGCCCTTGCAACTACAGAAAAGGTTTGTTCCTCTGTTAACATAGGTTCTACCAAGGCAGGCATAAATATGGATGCCGTAGAAATTATGGGAAAGATTGTTAAGGAAACTGCTGTTCTAACCAAAGACAGAGATTGCATTGGTGCGGCAAAGCTGGTTGTTTTTTGTAATGCCCCTGAAGATAATCCATTTATGGCTGGTGCTTTTCACGGTGTTGGAGAAGCAGATAAGGTTATAAATGTTGGTGTATCAGGACCCGGTGTTGTGCGTGCT
>JAFLUK010000087.1:0-3596 GCA_022508865.1 Oscillospiraceae bacterium
AAATAAAAAAATCTTCACAGTTAAGCTGGGACCCTACAGATCACAACCCCGATAATCCCTACTATAAAAAATCTCCTACATTGAAGGGTATTGTGAACACATCTGTAAAGATTGGAGATAAAATCAATTTAAAATCAGGTATTTCCGCAAAGGACACCTGCGGCAATACAATTACAAACAGAATTAAAATTAAAGGTAAAGTAAACACCAAAAAAGCAGGAGAATACCTTATCCGTTACTCTGTAAAGGACTATATGAACAGAACTGCAGAGCAGTACAGAATAATTACGGTTAAATAAACTATTTGTTCGAAAGGTATAATTGTACCCTCCAAAAGCATTTCACTTTTGGAGGGTATCTTTTTATCCGTTTTTATATTATTTTACTCTGCAATAACTCTTTCTGCCAATCTAATCATACAATCTGCTGATTTTTTAAGACTTGACCAGCTTGCTTTGTGAACATCATCAAGGGATTTCTCCACCATCTGTGCAATGAGCTTGTGCCCCTTAACAGAGGGGTGGATGTAGTCATTTTGTACAAGACTTGTGTTCTTTGTTTGGTTATAATAGGTTCTGAATTTCTCCTCAACATCTGCAATAACCATATTGCTGTCGGTCTTTGCCTCTGCTTTGTAAATGTCAATGTAGTCCTGTCTTACCAGCTCCGTAAGCTGCATAAGAAGCACCGTAAAGGTATCTGTCTGTCCCAAAAACGGATTGTACACCGTTTGCAAAATAATCTTGCAATTTGGATTTAGCTCCGTAATACATTGGTGTATTGAACGGATATTGCTCTCCACTGTTTTTACCATATTTTTGATTATCTTGCTGTCCTTGCCCTTTGAAATTATCTCTGACAATTCCGAAAAACTTGACTCATAGCCAAGGTGAAGAAAATCATTGCCTCCAATGGAAATTACAACGGTTTCTGCGGATTTCACATCATCCTTTACCTTGTTGTTTTTCTCAAGTATAGCAAGCAAGTCCGAGGTTGTATCGCCGCTTACTGCATCGTTAATAAGCTCATAGTCCCTCTCCTTAGCTACAATGTAGCCGTAAACATCTTCCGGTTTTTCTATGCCGTAGCCAAAGGCTATGGAATCTCCCAGAACCACAAGCTTGTCCATTACTGTTGCACACTTTGCAGTCGGTACTTGTACAAGCATTATTGCCAACATCATCACCAAGGCTAAAATCTTTTTCATTTAGTCACCCCAAGAGCCAAAATTTTAACAACTCTTTTTTCTTATAACTTTTCCTATAACTTTAATATTATCTCATTTGCCGAAATTATTTCTGCAAATCACTTCAAAATCTCCACAGGCAGCGCAAACCATTCCCTGACATAATAGGTTGGAATAACAGACCGAGGAGTTTTTGAATTAACAGCGCCGATATGACCCTTAATTCCCAGCTTACTGGCAATTATTCTTGCCCTTAACTGATGGTAGGCATCTGTTGCAATTGCAATATTTTTCGGCAAATTCTTTTCCTCTATAATTTGGTATGAATTTTTAATATTAGATTCTGTATTTGTGGATTTCTCCTCCATAATAAGCCTGTCTTTGTCAATACCCTTTGCAGTAAGGTAGTCAAACATACACTGCGCCTCTGTCATACATTCATTATCACCCTTTCCGCCGGAGAGAATATCAACTGCATTCTTATTCTGTGAAAGATAATCATAGCTTGCATTTATTCTTGCGTAAAGACTGCCGCTGGGCACACCGTTTTTGCGTACCATAGCCCCCAGTGTAATCAGTGTGGAATTTTCCTCAGGTACAACAGTGGAAAAATACAGCATTGCGCAGGTAACTGTAATTGCGTAAATTGTAAAAAGAGCAATCCCTGCCTGACAAAATCTCCATAAAAATTTTTTAATTCTATTTTCATAGCATTTATATTTTAATCTCTTAAACCACTTGCTAAACACACAGCGAAGAAAAACAAAGCCGCAAATCAACACACCAAAAATATTCCCAATGCATATTACTCCACTCAACACAGGCAGAATAAACCAACCACCAAAAAATATACTTAATGCTATAAGAACGGCTTTAACCGATTTTTCTGCAATTTTCATCAAAATCACCCAAAATCATTATACCACGCAGAGTATTATTTTTGCAACGCTTTTATTTTTGCGTAAACAAGAAGGAAACACCTAAAAGACGAAACACTCCAAATTGTGCGTACAACACAAAAACCCCTTATGGCAGTTTTCATCATTCTGCCATAAGGGGTAATTTTTCTATTGTTCCTTTTACTGTATCTGTGCAAAGAAAGTGATATGTCCTATTAATTGCAATTAGCTATTTAAAATATTTTTCCAATTCAGCGGTAAGGCTTTCGTCAAGCTGATAATACTTTTGGTCATAGTATCTTATGAATTTACCCTGCTTATCCTTGGGGAAAATTGTAATCTGGGAAGTAACCAGATTGTCCTTGCTGGTTGCCCAGAATATACAGCATTTTGTTGAGGTAATGTCCTCTGCATAGGGCACATTATCCTTTGATGTTTCCTTGTAGCTGTCAAGGTCCACAAGTTTTGAATAAAAAGAAGCATCTGCTTCTTTTTCGATTGAAGTCATCTTGTTGTCGTGGGTATCAAACAGTGCCCCTACATTATAGTTGCTTTCATAATTTTTATAATACTTTTCAAAGGAGGGCTTGTCCGCTTCTTCTACAAAGATTGAGCCTGTTATATTGCTGTTTATTTCTACCAGCACATCATAACTACTATATCCCTTCAGGGTGTACAAATCCCCTGCTCCGCTCAATACACTCTCTGCTTTTTCAGTCCTGTATTTTCCTTTTCCTCCGTTATAAAGAAAATCTGTTTTTACATAAAATTTGTCATTATAAATCGCCTGTTCACTGCTTCTCATAGTGGCAAAAACAGTGCCCACATTGCCTGTGTTTCCGGTGAAAATCATTATAGCTCCGCTTATTACACAAATCACCAAGCCCAAAGTCCCTGTGACAACAGAAGCCCCTTTAACACCTTTGTCGCTATTGATTTTTTCTTTTTTATAAAGCAAAACTCCTACTGCAAGAATAATCATTGCAACAACAAATATTACTATTCCAAAAATTATTCCGCCTGCAATTGTATTTGCAGTTGATAAATTCATAAAAATCACCTTTCTGTATATTTTATCAGCTGATTATAATTTTGCCCAAAAGCACTGCGCCCAAGCACAGCAACACACTGGCAAGAATATATCCAACAGTAAGCAGATAACTTCCTCTATCCAGAAGATTAAAAGCTTCTATGCTAAAGGTGCTGAAGGTGGTAAATCCGCCGCATACTCCTACCTTTAAAAACAGATTTAAGTTATTGCTGATGTTGTACTTTGCCCCGCCAAATGCCACAATTGCAATCAAAAATGCACCTGCAAAATTAATAATAAGTGTTATAAAAGGAAAGCTGTACCTTTCGCCAAGGGGAATAAGTCCTAAAAGATACCTGCAAACCGCTCCCAATGCGCCTCCAAGGGCTACCATTAAAACACTCACAGCCTCACCTCATAATCAAAAATAATGTAATAATTATACGTTACGAGGAACAAATAGTCAAATACCCTAAATTTA
>JAFLUK010000087.1:3696-6503 GCA_022508865.1 Oscillospiraceae bacterium
TACCCTAAATTTAAAGATACCTAAAAACATAGATAATAGAGATAATAAAAAATAGGTCTTGATTTTTTACAAAATAAATGGTAATATTATCTCTGTTATGACGTGTCGGGAATAAACAACCCCTCAAAGAAAAGAATATAATGTAACCTTATATGCTGATATAGCTCAGTAGGTAGAGCACTTCCATGGTAAGGAAGAGGTCATCGGTTCAAGCCCGATTATCAGCTCCAAAAACACCGCCTTTTGGCGGTTTTTTGTTTTATATGATTAAATCCTTTGGAAATGTCAAAAAAGCGTGTGAATATCTGTGACAAATTTACAATTGATATTACATAATAAAAATGTTATAATGATGTAAATATTGATAATGAGGATAAGTATGAACAAAAATCAAAAAATTGATATAAACAATAATAATTTTTCCTCTAAAACCGACAGCAGTGCATTAAGTTTGAAAAAGCAGTTGATATATGTGGCTGTTTTTGTCGCCCTTATAGGACTTACCTTTTATGCAATTATCAGCCAAAACAAGGATTTGACATTAGCGGGATTTATTAATTATGTTTTCAGCCTGCGGATAGGTTGGCTTATTGCTGCAATAGGGTGTGTTTTCCTGTTTATTATGTTTGAGGGTATGAGCATTCGGTATATTGCAGAAAAACTTGGATACAAACGAGGATATTACGACAACTTTATATATGCGGCGGCAGATATTTACTTTTCTGCCATAACCCCCTCGGCAACAGGAGGACAGCCTGCATCTGCATACTTTATGATGAAAGACAAAATTCCTATATCTGTAACAACTATAACTCTTGTCTTTAATGTAATGCAGTATACAGCCTCAATTGCTGTTATTGCGGCAGGATGTTTTGCCTTTCGTCCTGAATATTTTTCACAGTTTGACGGCTGGTCACAGACGCTGATATTACTTGGGATTATATTCCAGATTGGCTTTGCACTTTTGTTTGCTATGCTGATTTTCTTCCCCAACATAATCAAAAATTGCGGAGAGGGAATTATTAATTTTCTTACAAAAATCCATATTTTAAGAAAAAGAAGAAAAAAACTTAACAAGCTGTACACTATGATGGACGAATATAGTGAATGTGCTAAAATTATAAAAAAATCACCGATTATAATTGTGGTGGCTTTTATATTTAACATTTTGCAAAGAATAAGCGTTATGTGCATTACCTATTGTGTGTACAGAGGTTCAGGACAAGCAGACAGTTCCTTTATTGACATTATTTCAATGCAGGGATATGTGCTTCTTGGCAGTAACAGCCTTCCAATTCCGGGAGCAGTCGGCATTGCGGACTATTTGTTCCTTGACGGATTTAAGGATATATTTGCCGACCCCGTAAACGGAGAAATTATCAGCAGAGGACTTTCATTCTATATCTGTATTATAGTGTGCGGAGGACTTACTCTGGGGCGTCAGGCAAGACTTGTTTTTAAACAAAGAAAGGAAATCACGGGATAAAATGAGAGACAAATTTTTAGGTTTTTATAATTATACTGTTATACTGACATATATATCCCTATTCTCTGCAGTAATAGGTATTTTTACTGCACTTATGGGAGATGGACATCCCTTTATTGCAACCACCTGTTTAATGCTTTGCGGACTTTGTGATGCCTTTGACGGTATGGTTGCAAGGTCAAAGAAGGACCGAACAGAGCCTGAAAAAAGATTTGGTATTCAGATTGATTCTCTGGTAGATTTAATTGCCTTTGGAGTTTTGCCCTGTGCAATCGGCTATGCCTGCTATATGAGTCACTTTGCAGGAAGCTTTATCCTCTCTGAAAAATGGCAAATTTTTAAGCTTCTCCATGATTGGAAAATCGGCATTTACTTTGCTGTTTTTTGTTTGTTTGTTCTTGCCGCACTTATCAGACTTGCATACTTCAATGTTATGGAAGAGGAGCGCCAAAGCAAGACAAGCGAAAAGAGAAAATTTTACGAGGGATTACCGGTAACCTCCTCTTGCCTTATTTTTCCAACAATAATGCTTATTCAGTATATAATCGGAAAAAGCTTTGATGTTTCTCCATTCTATGTAATTGCACTGATTATCACAGGTTTTCTGTTTATCAGTAAGATACATATTAACAAGCCGGGGCTGAAGGGCATTATGATTATGGTTGGAATCGGCATTATTGAGTTTGCCTTTCTGATTATCTTCAGAATTATTTACGGTTTCTGATAAATCCCAAAAATATGATTCGGAATTGAAAAATGGAAAAAAGAAAAACAATTGATTTAAAAAACTTAAAACAGGACAAGTCATTAAGATTTTTATATAAAAATACGTTAGGTAGAATAATCCTAAAGGTGATTACTCTACCTTTTGTTTCTTACGTTGCAGGGGCATATATGAGTAGTCCCCTGTCGAAAATAAGAATAAAAAGGTTCATTAATTCCAATGGCATAAATATGTCTGAATATGAAGTAACAAAATACAAAAGCTTTAACGACTTTTTTACCCGCAAAATAAAGGCTGACAAAAGACCTCTTCCACAGGATAAAAGTATTTTATTTTCCCCTTGTGACGGCAAGTTGAGCGCTTACAAAGTGACAGATGACACGGTTTTGCCAATAAAGGGCAGTCACTATAAAATAAGCCAATTGCTGAATGACAATGAGCTTGCCAAAAAATACAATGACGGCTATTGCCTTGTATTCAGGCTGGCTGTTGATGATTACCACAGGTACTGCTATATTGATAATGGCAGAAAGGGTAATAATATAAAAATAAGGGGTAAACTGCACACTGTACAGCCCATAGCTCTGAATTTGTTCC
>JAFLUK010000088.1 GCA_022508865.1 Oscillospiraceae bacterium
GCAAGTGCCCCAACCCTGATTGTCAGTAAATCTAACTTCACCTGTTGGTGTTGGTATGGGATCATCTTGACCATCCCAACGAACGATTGAGCCGTCAGCTCCGGAAATTGTTACTACAGAACCAGCGATTACTGTTGACCATGTGTTCCATGTTTCGCCTGCAGGGCTGTTTCTGTTGATAGTAATGCTTGAAGTAGAGGATGGAACAGTTACATCCCAAGTTCCCGGACCACCTGTTGTTTCATATGTAGCACCTGTTGTGTTGTCTACAACTACAAGTACTGCATCTGCAGTGCCAATCCAAAGGTCATCTGTAGCATCTACAATTTTAAATGACTTTGTATCACCTGTTACAGAAGATGAAGATGATGGGTTTGAAGAAGAATCTGGATTTGAAGATGATGGGGAAGATTCCTCTTGCTTCTCAATAGCAATACATGTGATAGTAATGTCGCCTGTTACGTTGCAGGAAATTGTGTAAGAACCGTCAGCGTTCTTTGTAGGTGCTATCATATTTCCGCCAACAATAACATTAATCATAGAAATTGCATAGCCTGCGTCAGGTGTAAGTGTAGCTGTATAGGTTGTGCCTTCCTTTACAGATGTTGCACTATTGCTGCTTCTTACATTAACAAGGTTAGCTGTTACAGAGTATGTTACATCAGGTTTCTGCTGTGATGATGAAGATGACTGCTGTGAACTTGGTTTGTTTTCGCCGTTGAGTACCTTACCAATCTCACACTCTACGTCCATACGAAGTGTATATTTCTGAATAAGAGTAGCGTCCTTAATGTTTACCATGCCATCTCCGTTTACATCAGCTGTAAGCATCTGCTGGTCAGAGAAGACAGCAGCACGAAGTGTATACTTCTGAATAAGAGTAGCATCCTTAATATTTATGATGCCATCAAGATTAGCGTCGCCAAGATAGAGTGTTCCGCTTGTTGTAGTTGAAGATGCAACTTCAATTGAACCAGGCTGCTGTTCTGAACTTGAAGAACTGCCTACAGGGTTGCTTGCTGAACTGGATGAGCTACTTGAAGATGAACTTGAAGAACTGCTTGATGAGCTTGATGAGCTACTTGAAGATGAACTTGAAGAGCTGCTTGATGAGCTGGATGAGCTTGCCTGAACGGGAGTAGCAGTAGCAGAAATAATAATATCGCCTGTTACTCTTGGAATAGAAATCACACCGCTTGAGAAGTCACCTGAAACAGCAGCACCGCCCATCATAACCATTACACTTGAAAGCTTATAGCCGGAGTTAGCAGTAATTGTGTTTGTATAGGATGAACCATATGCAACAGATGTTGCCTTGTTAGAATATGATGCGTTAACAGGATATACGCTTACAGTATATGTCTTTGGAGTTGCAGTAGCTGTAATTACGATATCACCTGTTACATTAGAGATAGTAATTTTGCCGTTTGAGTATACAGAAGATGTAACATCTGTGCCACCCATTGTTACCTTAACTGTGCCAACATTGTAGCCTGTTGCAGCAGTAAGTGTTGCAGAGTAACTTGAACCCTCGTTAACTTCTGTTGCATTGTTGCTTGTTGTAATGTTGCTACCAAGTGTGTTAGTAACTGTATATTTTGTTGTTGCACCGGCTTTTTCCATAAGGATAGTGCCGTTTGCACCGGAGTTAAATGTTACCTTGCCACCGCTTACAGTAGCTGTGTCGCCTGTATATGTGTTTGTAATGTTTGTTCCGTCAGGGAAGTTAGCAGAGTCAACAGTGATTGTTACATTCTGGTTGTTAGAAGCAGCGATAACTGCCATAACTGCATCTGTAACACCATTCTTGCTGTAGCTTCTTGAGAAAGCCTGACCTGATGTTGCTGAAAGATTCTTGTGAGAACCTGCACCTACAGAAATGTGGTTGTTTCTAAACTGACCAACCTTCTGCCAGTGCTTAAGTGTAGCCTGATCAAGATTATTCCAGTTCATATCTGAACGAACATTGTGGTCCTTACCTGCAGCAATGCCGCCAATAAGAGGACGATTACTTTCGTCGCCGTAGAATATCTGAATTGCACCCGGCATCAGCTGGAATGCAGAACCCTGATAAATCATATTTGTTCTACAAAGGGCTGTATCGTGTGATGACAGATATGTAAGTACGTTAAACTTATCGTTTGTGTTAATGCTCTGTGCGTAGTCTGCATATGTATTGAGGATTGAACCTGCAGCAGGTACACCGCTTACGCCGGCATCAAATGCCTGTGAGCCGTTGAATGCAAAGTTGATGAGTGAATCGAAACCGCCCTGTGAATAGTAGCTGTCGTTCTTAACACCATGACCCCAAACTTCACCTGTCATCCAGAAATCATCTGTCCAATCAGCACCGGGCTTTGTTGGGTTGTTCTTTCTCCAAGTGTTCAGAGAAGTCTTACACTGGGTCTTAAGTGCATTCCAGGATTCAAGTGATACGTGCTTTGCAGTATCGCAACGGAATCCGTCAACACCGTACTTTTCAACCCACTGTGAAAGCCAGTGAACAAGATAGTATCTAACTGTCTTTGGCTTGCCTGTGCTTGAGAAGAAGCTGTTCAGTTCAGACTGTTTCTTAGAGAGTGTACCTTCCTTAGTCCACTTTGTTCTGAGAACATAAGGAATATCAACAGTTGATGTAACATTTTCCTTAAGGTCAGGGAGGTATGATACGCCGCCTTCAAGGTCGCCGGAACCTTCTTTGTAGCCGGCAAGACCTGCTCTCAGCCAATCAGGACCCCACCATTTTGCCCAGTCAGCAGCATTTGAGTTGTAGTCAATGTAGTTGTGGTATGTTACATCTGTCATTGATGCGTTGTAGTAGCTGGTTTCCCAACCGCTCTTAAGAGTACCATAGCCGTATTCTTTCATATCTGCATAGTTGTTATAGCCAACGTGGTTCATAACAACGTCAAGAACTATACGAATACCGTGCTCGTGAGCAGTCTGTACCATTGTTTCAAACTCTGCCTCTGTACCAAAGTTCTGGTCAACCTGTGAGAAATCCAGAGCATAGTAACCATGGTATGAATAGTGTGGGAAAGAGCCTGACTTACCGTTACCTGCGTTACAGTAGCCGTGCATCTGCTCGTAAGGAGCTGAAATCCACAGTGCGTTTACGCCAAGATCATCAAAGTAACCTTCGTTGATTTTCTTTGTGACACCTGCGAAGTCACCGCCGTGGAAAGCACCTGCATCAGAGTTGCCCTTTACAACCTGTCCGCTCTGATTTAAACTTCTGCCATATGAATGGTCGTTACTTGTGTTACCGTTATAGAAACGGTCAGTAAGTAAGAAGTAAACAGAGGCGTTGTCCCAACTGAATTTGCTTGCACCGGCTGAGGATGCATCAAGTTCAGTTGAAGTGCCTACACTGTCAAGTGCAGTTTCTGATTGCTTCTCTGTAGTAGCCGCACTTGCAACACTTGCGCCTGCAATTGTGAATACAGAGCACAGCATAGCTAAACACAGCAGAATACTGAGAAACTTATTCAGTTTTTTCATTCTTATCGTCCTTTCTGTAAGAAAAATTTTGTTAATAACACACTTTTTGTTATCAGTAATATTATACCACAACTTATATAAAAATGTATATATTTAGATTGACAAAACTTTGGATAAAATCTTGTGCAACATTATCAAAAAAAATTAAAATTTTATGAACATAATATACAATAGAAGGGCTACAGTTTTGCACTGTAGCCCTTATTATAAGCTATAATTCTTATGTGGAATTTTAATCTGTATTTTTAAAGGAATTTGCCGTTTTTCTGATTGAAATTCTCAATAAAAAGTGTTTCGCAAACTGCCATTTTGCGAATAATATTTTTTACTGTTTTGTCCAGACCGCTGCCCTCGCTGTAATCAGCAGGATATATGTAGTCAACTCTGTCATTTTGCAGTAAATCCATTACCTTTACGGTGACATCGTTTTGATAAACTGCTATGGAAACACCGCCGTAGGATTTCATCATTTTCATACAGGGAACGTCCGACAATCCGTCACCGATATAAATCATATTGCAAAATGGTATTCTCTTGCTGTCGTCAGGCATTGATTTGTTCAAATCGTAGTCGTTAGCAACATCAAGAACACCTTTGTTTATACGATAGACAAATTGCGTTTTGTTGGTGTAGTTTACTGCGGTTTTCGGGAACACAGCCAGGCCGTTGTTGTCATATACAAATTCACAGCCGTATATTTCCTTGAATTCACCGCTTATGGAGGTGCCCTCTATTATTTCCTTTAAACCGGAGGAGATTACATAGTGCTCCACAGATACATTGTTTTTTTCTGCAAAGGAATTAATTCTTGAGAACCATTCTTTAACACCCGGGAAAAACTCAATTTTGTTGCCCTTTTCCACAAGGCTCTTCCTTGTCAGGGGAATATTCCTTTCCTTGCTTTCAAGCAGCATTGTGTACATATAGGCAAGAACAGAGTCCATATGCAGGCTTGTACCCACCTCGTTTGCCTTGCCCCAAAATTCCTTTGTGGTCATATTCAGAGAGGGGATAAAGGCATAGTCCTGCATATCCTTTGTGCACAATGTTTTGTCAAAGTCATACATAATTGCAATTATGGTTTTATCAGTCATAGCAGCGTCCTCTGGAATTTTTTCAAATTCATAAAAAGGGATATTCCCATGTTATGTTAAAAATATTAGCAAAAAAGTTTACTATTACGATATATATTACTAATGCAATCAACGCTATTAATATTTTCGTTCCAACAATTAACCAGTTAGCATCTGATATTTTATTTTCTATTATGCTATATAAATATATACCACCTGCTAAAAATAACAAGGAACAAACTGCAAAAATAATATTTCTCATAGTGATTATCCCATTAAATTAAGAAATTTTGATGCTAAACCAATCATTTTCTTTTCTTTGAAGATTTTTTCTTCTTGTAGTCAGGATTTGCCTTCATAGCGGCTTTCTTGGCTTCTTTAGCCTTCTTTTTCTTTCTTTCGCTGATGCCGTAAGGAATAGCAAAGCAGGCAAAAATTATTGCAAGTATACCGACTGTAACAATAATCGGAATAAAATTAAATGGTTCGTCATTTTCTTTATCAGTTGTTGTACTGCTGTCATCGCCGGTTGTATCATTCTCTACCTGATTTGCAGCCTGTCCTTCATATGGATCTGTTGCTTTTGCAAGATTATTCTCCATACCGTCGGAATATTCAGTAACTTCAACACTTTCCAGCTTCACTTCATTAACAGGATGGCTCTGTTCACCGTTGCTGCTGTAGGTTTTTTCGCAGTCGGAAATAAGGTCAACTACATCCATACCTGTAAATACCTGTCCGAAAACTGTGTAACTTCCGTCAAGACTTTGGCTGTTGTCGCTTGAATTAATGTAGAACTGGCTGCTGTTTGTGTCAGGACCTGCATTTGCATAAGCCACTGCACCTCTTATGTTGGAAAGGTAGTCCACGCATTCAAGCTCAAAATCCTCACCCCAGCAAGACTCGCCGCCTGTGCCGTCAAAGTTGGTGTAATCTCCGCCCTGAATCATAAAGTTTTCAATTACTCTGTGGAAAATTGTATTGTCATACTTTCCGTCCCTTGCAAGTGTTTGAAAGTTTTCTACACCCTTTGGAGCTTCTTCGGGGAAAAAGTACATTCCAATATCACCATAGTTAGTGTGGAAAACAGCAATTGTATCTCCGTCCTTTGGTTCATAATCCTGACTGCCCTTTGCAGAAACTGTTGCAACAGCGGCAAAAGCCATTACGGAACACATTGCAAAAGCAACGATAACACTCAAAAACTTCTTCATCTTTAAATTCCTCAACTTTCTGTTAGGTAAGAATTGATTAATTCTTGTGAATTTGGCGAAAACAGGCGAATAAATTGTGTACCAAGACTATATTAAGAATTAATCAACGCTTACTTATAATATAATCACATCAATTTTATAATAAAATTTGATTTTTTTCAATAGTTAAGTAAACACTTTTTTGAAAAGATGTAAGAAAGGTCATATTCCTAAAATTATAAACATATTTTTATATGTACAAAAAACAAACGGAGGTACAAAAATGACAGATTATTTACCGGAAGGACGCAGAATAGATACATACGAAAATTTACAGTCAATATCAGACCTCAAAGCACTGAACGAGGCTATGTATGACAATAAAATACTTGAGGCAAGGGCAACTGTCTGCGATCAGGAACACAATCTTATAGTAGATTTGGGTTTTATGAAGGGCATTATAAGACGAGAGGAAGGTGCTTTGGGAATAAAGGAGGGTAAAGTCAGAGATATTGCGGTAATCTCCAGAGTAAACAGACCTGTTTGTTTTGTAGTAAAGGGCTTTACCAAGGATAAAAGAGGAAATAATGTTGCGTTGCTCTCCAGAGAAG
>JAFLUK010000089.1 GCA_022508865.1 Oscillospiraceae bacterium
TGGTCCCCTATTCGTGTATACAGCACACCAACATTACTTGGGAAATATGTCGGGCAGTTTTTGCTATAGGGATTAAAGTAAAAGATACTGTTTCCTATTGCACCAAGTCTGCCTCCGTTTAATGCCCAGTCTGCAATTTCGTACTGTATAGGGTCAGGTGTCATATTGTATATGTTTTGGGGATTGTACGCACCGTTTATATAATCATGATAGCAGGTGAATTGACGATTCTGGGTCAGGATATTTCTTACATTGCCGCCGTCACTTATTCTGGCAAACTCACCATATGGTATTTCTGCTCTGTTCATTATGATAGTAGCAATTGCTTTCATTCCTGTTTCGCCCTCGCCCTCTGCCTCGCACTTTAGCATACGAGCGAATAATTCTCTTGTATCAAGCGCCATATAATCACCTCAATCAATTATTCTATACTATGCAGAATTTAAAAAATTGACACTTGTACTTTACATTTTGCTTACTAATCATGTAATATTTAAAATTATTGAAATATTAAGGCTTTTACAGTATTAATTATCAAACACCTTGCTTACAAAAATATAGTTTTTAAGATTCTGGATTTTTTCTTCTTTTAAATCCGGTGTTAGTTTATAATATCCTCCGCCATTATATACAGAGAGATTAATTCCGCTATTCACTACATCTTCAAGAATAAAATATCCCATATGAACAGTTACTTCACTATTTGCAGGTATGGAAATATAGTTAGGGTTATTTATTCCTTGAGTGCTGAAGTCATCATAAATCCATTCACCAAAAATATACTTATCGTCAACGTCAATTTCCTTGAAATTCTTCACAGCGTCGTAGAAACAATCTTCTTGTGAACCGAATTTACTTGTATATATTTCGTGATAAACACAATAATCCTTTATATCTTTATCAGAGTCATTTTTAAATGTTACAGTTTCGTACAAGAATTTTACATTAAATTCTTTAGTAGCTACAAGCTCATCCAGCTTATTTACTCCGTCTCCGTTGCCATAATACTTAACTTTAACAGGCTTTAATTTGCCATTACTGTCAAGATAGTCTGATTTATTAATTTCATCACCCAAAATTACACTCTTGAGCTGTTTATCCCCCAATATATCAAAGTTATCAGAAACAGACAAATCATCTACAGTAATCTTAACCTTTAATTCTTCGTCATCAGCATAGAGTCTGTCGTCAAAAATCGTTTCACCTACGCTGTAAAAATCATTATATTTGGGGCTTGCAACTATTTTTAAATCCGAATTCCATTGTGTTTTATCTTGATATATCTCCTCTGAATAGTTGTCAATCCATTCACTTATAACGAGTGAATTCTCTTGTTTGCATTCTACAAGTTCAGCAGAATTAAGCATTTTTAAAAGCTCTTTTTTTGAAATGTCAGTACCGCCAAACACATATAACAAGTAGTCGTAATCCTCAAAATACATATAAACACTTTTGTTAAATCCGGGATTATCCTCATCATATGATTTATAAAGCTTTTCTTGTATAAAAAGTGCATCATGACCGTTAAGATTCTCAAAACTACTGTCAATAACATTTCTTCTGTAATCCTTGATTTCGCTAAAATCCGATACATCATAAAGTAGCATGGATATTCCGCCGAGATTAGGATTATCCTTTTTGTGGTAACAACCCTTGTATGATGTTTCTTCATCCTTAACAAATCCATTTGTAACATAGTTGAATTTAACTTTCATAAACTTCGGTTTTGTAATATTTTCTTTTTTGTTGAGATTAAATACTGTTGCCCCGTTATCATCTTTTACAAGACTAACATCTTGAGCATACTTTCCGTCCGATTTTGAATTAAGATAATATCCTTTTACACCGGCATATACACCTATGGCAGAGCAGACAAAAAGCACTGCTGCGATAAGTATTGCAGTAAAAGATTTTTTCTTTTTGTTTGGTTTTTCATTACTTATTCTTTTCAATACCATATTTTTCACCTTTTTGCAGTCTATCCCTGTATTTTCTATTATAGAGGGAATTTCAATATTGTTTTCACTTTGAATATACTCATCAAAAATATCATAAAAGCTCATTCGTAAAGCCCCTTTCAATTAGAATGTTTTTCAGCTTTTTTCTTCCGCGTTTGATTTTAGATTTAACAGTTTCTTTGTTCATGCCCATTATTTCTGCGATTTTGCCTGTTGATTGGTAGTAATAATAATATCTAATAATAATCTCACTGTCAGGAATTCCAAGTTCTTTTACAGCTTCCATAAGATTATTAGCAATATCCTCTTTTTCAATTCTTTTGACCAACTCATAATCGTCTATAGCAATCACATTCTCAATATCTACTGTATCCTGTGTTTTCTTCAAATCTCTGATTTTGTTTTTCGCTTTGCTCTTGGCAATGCTGGTTATGTAACCCTTTAACTTATCAGGTATAATTTTGCTTTGATTTTTCCACAAGGTATAAAAGACATCTGCTGTAGTATCTTCAATATCAAAGGTGCTTAGTTTTCCTGCTGAAACATTAAAGATAATAGTTGAAACAAACGGTGTATACTGTTCAATTATGATTTCCAATGCCTTTTCATCACCTTTTTTTAATCTTTTGACTAGTTTTTCACTATCCGTTTCAATCATCTCCTACAATATAATTTCAGGGAAAGGTTTGCAAATCCCATTTGATGAGGTTATAAATACGTAGTTACAATATAAATAACACCAAAAATTTACATTTGGGGGCAAAAAATAACCGCTCATTATAAAATGAGCGGAATTTTTATGATTATCTTTTTGAAATATCCACAACAACTTTGTAATTTCCATATATCCAGCAACCTCTTGTATTGAGAAGCTTAATGGTAACAGGCATTTCTTTTGCACCCTCGGATATATCACTTTTTTCAATATTTACTTCGGCAGAAATTTTATCGCCTGTTAATAAATCTAAATTATACTCGCTTCCGTAAACTGAAATATCAATTGACGAGGTAGTTACCCTGCCTGTGTAGGAATCTTCAAGACCTGTTACATCAAAGTTTGTTATTGTAAAATTCTTTTTCTTCATAGATGATAAATCAAGAATAACATTCACAGACTTTACTGAATTAATATCGATGCATTTGCTTGGTATTTCCAGATTTTTAATGATATTATACTTTCTGTTTTTTAAAGTAGAAAAATTAAGGGGTTCAGTTTTAATCTGTGTAATTTCTTTAACAAGTTCAGATTCTCCGGCTATATATACAGTATCGGGACTTACCTTATAATACTTTGATAAATCAACACCAACAGGTCCCCCCTCTGCTGATGCCTTTACCTCAACCTCTTTCATTTGCAAAACACTGATAGTGGCAGTAATTGTACTGGGTGAAATTTTAAAAGAATCTGTGTTTGTCAGTTCTTCACCAAATGAATCCAGAAGCTTAACAGTATATTTGTTTTTAACTGAAGAAGTAATTTCTTCTGCTACTGTACCCTCAATTACAACCTTGTCAATTTGCTTGATTTCTGTTTCAGGTCCGGAGATGGAAATTTCATCCTGATTTAAAAGAACAGTTCCATAGTAGCCTTGAGGAATCTTATAGTTTATGCGTTCTTCCACTTCTTTTGTAATCTTTCTGTTTCTGTCCAATTTGATATAAACAGTGCTGGGAGAAACAGATTCGATAGTGTAACTGGTAGATCTTCCTGTTTTCTTTGCTACCAAAGACAAGGTGTAAGAGCCAGCCGATGTTAGTGAGTCAGTTTGCTCGGGGACAATTTGGATATCATCGCTTGTAAGTGAGCCAATAAGAGAACGGTTACCCTTTACAGTGACACTGCCTTTAAGTCCGTCTCCGTTAAACACCTCTAACCCCTGTTGTTTGGCTTCGGCAGGAAGATTAATTGTTATTGGTATGTTACCTACAACATAGCTTGTTTCGGCATAGTCACCTAAATTAATACTAATCCATATTACGATAGAAATTAAGAAAGAAAGGATAATTAAAAAAAACTTACTGGAAAATAGTCTTCTGATAAAGGAAAATGATTTATTCATCTTCATTCTCCTTTCTGCCGGCAAACTTTCTAAAGAAATTTCTCTTATCCTTTTTAGGAATAAGCTCTTGCTCAAGTTTTTGAATAAGAGTTTCTCTTGTATAATCAGAGGTAAGGTTGTTGTTGTGAGCTATAGAAATTGTTCCTGTTTCTTCAGAAACAACAACTATTACTGCATCTGATACTTCAGACATACCAAGAGAAGCTCTGTGTCTTGTACCAAGGTGCATATCAACATCTTCATTACGAGATGTTAAAGGCAGAATACATCCTGCCGACTTTACAATACCATTACTGATAATTACCGCACCATCATGTAGCGGTGCTTTATTAAAAAACAAATTCCCTAATAAGGCTGTAGATGTGTCTGCATTAATTTCTACACCTGTAGAAGCAATATCCGACAGCTTTGTATCATTTTCAAAAACAATGAGAGCGCCGGTCTTTTGTCTGCTGAACACTTCTGCAACCTCTGCAACATCAGAAATCGCCTTCTTTTCTGCCAAAATCCATTCGTCTGACTTTGATACCCTGTTAAATAGATTAATATTCCGTATATTTTTCCTGCCCAGCTGTTCAAGTGCATTTCGTATTTCAGGCTGAAAAATAATAACAATTAATACAACGCCAAATTCAAACAACAACTTCAACAGGCTTGCCATCATAAGCATATTAAGGAAGTTGGAAACTAAATATGCAATAAGGAGAATCACAATGCCCTTTACAAGCTGTTCTGCTCTGGTGTCACGCACAAGCTTGAAAAGACTGTAAACAATAAAAGCAATTACAACAATATCAACCAAATCAACAAATCTGAATGTTTTGAACACTGTTATGATATTGTCTATCATAGAGCTAAAATTCATTATGACTTCTCCTTTTCTCATATTTACTTAATTTTACCACATTTCT
Organism: Oscillospiraceae bacterium; assembly: GCA_022508865.1. Taxonomy (GTDB): domain Bacteria; phylum Bacillota; class Clostridia; order Oscillospirales; family Acutalibacteraceae; genus Ruminococcoides. The sequence goes on from JAFLUK010000089.1 coordinate 4,930, forward strand.
TTCTTTTGTTCAAGTTGTTTATTTAACTTGTTTCATACATATCGTCTTTATAACAAAAATCAGTTTGTTAATGTCACTCATTGTATTAAAGGCTCCGGGGACTATTCTGACAGTACCTGTTTCTGTTGTGTTCATATAGTTGTGCGCCAAAGGCGAACATTGTAGTCCTCCCCTTGCGCAAATACCGTTTTTGTCAAGTATAGCTACAACTTCCTCGGAGTGCATATTTTCAATGTTAAAGGAAATTACAGGAGCATATTTTCCAAAAGAGAAATCTTTTGTATATAGCTTTACCTTTGGGATTTTTTTAAGACTGTTATAAAGATAATTTGCAAGATTATATTCCCTTTTATAAAGGTTTTCTACACCTTTGTTACGGACAAAATCAACGCCGCAGCGTAATCCTGCAATTCCATTAAGGTTTTGCGTTCCGCTTTCAAATTTTTCAGGCAAGGCATCGGGTTGAACTTTCTTAAGGGACTCTGTACCTGTCCCACCGAACAAAAGAGGTCTTAAACTATGATTTCCCAGTAGCAGAACACCTGTACCCATAGGGCCGTAAAGACCTTTGTGCCCTGCAATACAAACAAAATCATATTCGTCCTTTTGCATATCAATAGTAAATACACCTGCTGACTGTGCTGCATCAACACAAAATAGTATTCCGTAGGTGTGGCACAAGGCGCATAGCCTTTCTATAGGAAATCTGAAACCGAATACATTGGAAGCGTGTGTACAGATTACCAGCTTTGTTTCAGGCCTTATCAGTTCTCTTACATTATTAATAATCTCATCGGCATTTTCCGAATAATCAAAAGTAGAATAAGAAATATTTTTCTTTTTGAGTTCTTCCAACGGTCGTGTTACCGAATTGTGTTCAACAGAAGAAATTATTACATGGTCCCCCGGGTTTAGGGTTCCCAAAATTACCGTATTCAGAGCCATTGTACAATTTTGAGTGAAAATAACCTCTTCTTCACTTTCTACGTTAAACAATTCTTTAAGTGATTTTCTACATTCAAAAATTTCTTTGGCAGCAATAAGTGACAGTTTGTGACCGCTTCTGCCGGGATTTGCACTATAATTTCGCAGTGAACGACTGACATTATTGCATACAGATATAGGTTTTGGAAAAGAAGTTGCACCATTATCAAGATATATCATCTATCTTGATACTATTCCTAACACAGTTATTTTATGATTTTCCAAAATACTTCTTGCCCTGTCAACATCATTATAAACCAATAAGCTGTAACCGCAGGAACGTGCGATATTATTCTTTGGTGTTCTTTCAATTGAACATTTAATATTGTTTTTATCAAGCAATTCCTTTGATTTAAGGGCGCTCGATACTGAATTTAATAATATATAATTTTTCATAAAATCACCCCACATTATTACATAATATGGGG
>JAFLUK010000009.1 GCA_022508865.1 Oscillospiraceae bacterium
ACATCAAGGAGTTTATCCTCTTTGCCTGCCTGCTTTAACTGGCTGAGAAGGTTAGAAAGCATACCGCCGGGAACCTGATAGAGAAGTGCTGATGCATCTGTTGCGAGCATCTTGGGGTCAATAAGACCGCTGTCAATATACTTCTGACGGAGTCCCATAAAGTATTCTCTGATTTCTGCAAGTGCCTTGAGGTCAAGACCGGTGTCATACTCTGTACCCTGAAAAGCGGCAACGATTGACTCTGTTGCAGAATGAGATGTACCATTTGCAAGTGGCGACATTGCAGTATCAACAACATCACAGCCGTTTTCTACAGCTTTCATAATACACATTGAAGAAAGACCTGCTGTTGCATGGGTGTGGAGCTGAATCGGAATGTTAACAGCACTCTTTAAGTCCTTAATAAGACTTTCGCAGTTATAAGGAGTGAGGAGAGCAGCCATATCCTTAATACAGATTGAATCTGCACCCATTTCTTCAATTTTCTTTGCATAGTTTACATAGTACTGATTGTCAAAAACAGGACCTGTTGTGTAGCTGAGAGCTATCTGTGCGTGAGCACCTTCCTTTTTTGCAGCCTTTACAGCTGTTTCAAGGTTCTTAATGTCGTTAAGTGCGTCAAAAATTCTGATAATGTCAATACCGTTTGCAACAGACTTTTGAACAAAATATTCAAGAACATCATCTGCATAATGACGGTAACCCAGCATATTCTGACCACGGAAAAGCATTTGAAGCTTTGTATTAGGGCAAGCCTTACGAATTGTACGAAGTCTTTCCCATGGGTCTTCGTCAAGGAATCTTAAGCAGGCATCAAAAGTTGCACCACCCCAACATTCCAATGAATAAAAACCGATTTTATCCAGTTCAGGGAGAATTGGCAGCATATCAGAAAGAGGCATTCTTGTTGCAAGAAGCGACTGATGAGCATCTCTAAGAACTGTTTCTGTAATTTTGAGTTTCTTAGCCATTGTTATAATCTTCCTTCCCTGTTATATCAGCCGATTGTTACAAGAACTTTACCTGAATCAACTGATTCGCCTTTTGATACGCAGATTGATGTTATTGTACCTGCGCAAGGAGCAGCAATTTCATTTTCCATTTTCATAGCTTCAAGGATAACAACTGTATCGCCCTCGGCAACTGTTGCGCCGTTTGAAACCTTGATGTCTACTACTGTACCGGGCATTGGAGCTTCAACAGGTGTACCCTCGCCTGCAGGAGCAGCAGCCGGAGCGGGAGCAGCGGCAGGTGCAGGTGCTGCGGCAGGAGCAGCAGCTACAGGAGCAGCGGAACCGCCCACTTCTTCTACCTGAACATCATATGTTGTACCATTAACTGTAATCTTTAAATTTTTCATTGTAATCTTCCCCTTTATGATTGAATTGTAAACTTATTATTTAAAATCAGCCGATTGTTGAGTGTTTCTTTGGAAGAGTTGTAACTCTCTTGCTCATAAGCATTGTTACAGCCTGACAAAGAGTTGTTCTAAGCTCTGCTTCTGTAACGATGTTTTCAATAACGCCGTCTTCTGCTGCCTTGAATGCAGACAGTGTTTCTTCTGCAAATTTCATTGCAACAGCTTCCTGTTCAGCAACAGGAACTTCCATTTTTTCAGGAGCCATCATAAATGCAGCAGCCATTTCGCTTAACGGAGAAACAACAGTGTTTGGAAGTGCAAGGGTCAAATCTGTCTGTGCGCCTGTTCCTGCCATTGCAATATATGCAGTACCAACAGCCTTGCCGGTAATTACTGTTATCTTTGTTGTTGTCGACTCTGCATAAGCATTTGTAACAGAGGTTGCTGCACCCAAGCAGTCAAATCCTTCACTGTTAAGGAATGTGATAACAGGAATTGAAAATGCATCACAGAATTTTACAAGCTTGGTAATCTTTTTGCCGTCAGGCTTCTGAAGCTTGCCGCCCTTTGTCTGAACAACACCGACAACCTCGCCCTGAAGTCTTGCAAAGCCCACCTTTGCTGTTTCGCCAATGTGGTCATAGAGCTTAATGTCGGAACCTTCGTCCATTACTGCGCAAACTACACATGGAGCATCCTGCATAGGTAAGTTTTCCTCTGCGCAAGGGGCTGTAGAAAGATTGTTTGAAGGCATATAGAGAAGTAAATCCTTTGCCTTGCTCAAAGCATCCTCTTTATCCTCTGCAATAATTGCAACACTGCAGTTACAACCTTCGCCGCTGCCTGTGCTTACTGAAAGATTTGCATCCTTTGCCTTGATAACAAAGTCAGCAGAAGAAGCTGTAATGGCTGATGTGCCAAGACAATCTGAAAGTACAACAGAAATCTGCGGAACAACACCTGAAAGTGTGCTTGCAGAGTTAAGAACTGTGCCGTAAGCTGTGAGAAGCTCATTACCTTCCTTTAATTTACCGCCCAGGCTGTCATAGATACCAACAACAGGAGCACCGTTTTTCAGTGCAAGCTCATAAACCTTCTTAAGCTTTGCAGCCTGTGCCTTGCTCATTGCACCCTTTGCAACATCAATATTCTGGCAGAAAGCATAGCAAGGAAGTCCATTAACCGAACCATAGCCCGCTACTGCCTCTGCATAGTCATCCCCTGACTTTGCATATGTGTTGATTTCAAGAAAGCTTCCCTCGTCAAAAAATTCTGTAATAATTTTGTATGCAGAAGTTTTTGCAATTTCAGCCTTAGCCTGAGTAATCTTTTCTGTACTCATCACTATTCCTCGCTTTCACGTATAATACAAACTTACATACCACTAGTATTATACTATTATATTTAAAATACTACATAAATCATTATATCCCAAAACTTCTTCCAATACAAGGAAAAAGTGTGCAAATCGGAATATTTTGCACACTTTAAATAATTGTTTGGGATTAATTTGTAATTTATTGTTAAATTGCTCAAAACATATGGAGAAAAACAGCAAAATATAAGCCGTCTGAAAGGTTATTTCATATGGAATGATGGGTTTGGATTAGCTGTCAGCTTGTCAATTTCCTTTTGAGTAAGATCTCTCCAATCCCCTGTCTTCAGCATACCTAGCTTAACTGTGCCGATAGCAGTTCTCTTTAGTCTTGCAACTTCTAAACCAAGCTGTTCGCACATTTTGCGGATTTGGCGGTTTCTACCCTCGTGGAGGAGGATTTCAAGCACAACTCTTCCCTCCTGACGAGTTACAATTCTTACCTCGCAGGGCTTTGTTTGGTAGCCGTCAATTGTCATACCAACCATCATCCGGGTTACCTGTTCATCATTTATGCTTGGTCGTACAGTTACACGATACACCTTGTAAATATCCTTTTTAGGGTGAGTTACCGTATTGGCAAACTCGCCGTCGTTTGTCATAAGTAGCATACCTTCACTGTCTCTGTCAAGTCTTCCCACAGGATAAATGCGTTCTTCAATATCGCTGACAAGCTCTGCAACACATTTTCTGCCCATGTCGTCACTCATTGTTGTAACATAGCCACGGGGCTTGTGAAGCATTATGTATCTTTTCTTAGGCATGGCTGTTCCCTTGATACGCTTACCCTGAACAAACACCTTGTCGTTAACAGGGTCTACCTTGTCGCCGATTTCGGCCACTCTGCCATTTATCTTTACACAGCCCTGTCTAATTAAATCTTCCGATTTTCTTCGGGAGGCTACTCCGCAATCAGCCATCATTTTTTGTAATCTTACCAATTCTTTTTTAGCCATTTCTTTTTTCCTTTTTTATCTTTCCTTTTTAGCTTTAACGCTAATTACCAAAAATACTTTTTAAAAAACTGAAAAATCCACCCTCTGTCTTTTCACTACCGACAGATTTTTTATATACAAGAGATTTTTTATCTATTACTTTTCCTTTTTGATAATAGAGCACCATTCCTGCCCTTTCTCCCTGTTTTACAGGAGCATAAGCAAAGGGCTCTATCATAATTTTTCTCTTTATTTTGCTATCGTCCTCGTCAAGCACGAAACTATTTTGAGGAATATTTATCTCCACTGAATTTTCTTTTCCGCCAACCACTGTTTGGGTAATTTCGGTACTTTTAAAATGCTTACTTCTAAGCACAGAAAAGCCGTAGTCATATAGAGATTTATGGTCCTGCCAATCGTTTTTGTCGTTTAAAGTTACGGCAACCAGTGTAATTCCGTTTTTCTCTGCCGCTGTAACAAGGCATCTTCCTGCTGCCATGGTATAACCTGTTTTGCCGCTTATGCAATAGGGATATTCCGAAAGAAGTCTGTTATGGTTATGATATGTTACTGTTTTATCATTAGGACTAACAAAGGCAACTGTTTTATTTACCGAACCACTGATTTCTTTAAACTTCTTATTTTTAAGACATTCTGTCATAAGAAGCGCCATATCATATGCGGTGGTGTAGTGGTTATCGTCATCAAGTCCCGATGGAGTAACAAAGTGACTGCTTTGCATACCAATAGACTTTGCCCTTTTGTTCATCAAATCAGCAAACTTTTCTTTGCTGCCGGCAACTGTAACAGCAGCTGCTGTTGCAGCGTCATTACCCGAGGGGAGCATCATACCAATGCACAAATCATCAATGTGGACCTTTTCACCCACCTTGAGGTACATTGAACTGCCTTCCTCTATCATTGACTGTTTAAAGGTGACAATTTTATCATTTTTCTCTGCAAATTCAAGAGTTAGCAGAGTAGTCAACAGCTTGGTTGTGGAAGCCATTTTCATCTTTGCGTTTTCCCTATTTGCATAGATTACTCTGCCGTTGTTTGCACAGTAAAGTATTGAAGCGCCTGCCGAGGTTGACACAGTATCCACCAGGGCATAGGAGCTTTCCTCTGTAATAATGCAGGAAAAGAATATTAAAAATATAGACAACACGGCACAAACTAATCTTTTCAAAAAACCACCTCACAAAAATGTATGAAGTAATTTTTTTAATATTACCCTGTGCAGACTTGAAAATATAATTATTCTTCAACCTCTGTATCGGTAACAATAACTTCGGGTGTTGTTGAACTGCCGTCCTTTTTGTTATTTTTTTTCTTCTTAAACAAATCAGAAACCTTATCAAACAAATCGGGTACCATTCCGATTGCCTTATCAAGAGAACCGTCCTTTTCTCCTACGCCAACCATTCTGATTTCGCCCTTGCTAACTGTAAGGAAACCTACAGGATTAATGGTGATACCGGCACCGCTACCGCCGCCAAAGCAATCCTTGCCATCCTTTTTTGAAGGAAAATCAGAGCCACCGCTGGCAAAGCCGTAGCTGACCTTGGAAACAGGCACAATTACTGTACCGTCAGGTGTGGTAATGGGGTCGCCAATGATAGTATTTACATCTACCATTTCTTTAATTTTTTGCATTGTAACGCCCATCAAGCTTTCAATAGGATGTTCATTCATAATTAAATTCTCCTTACTTTATTAATCTATTTTACTTTCTGAATTTCATTTTTAGGTAGGTTTTTCCTGCTTTAAACAGAGCCTTAAATACTATTCCCAAAACAAATAATATTCTGATTGATGAATGTAGCTGTGCAGTTACCTGTGTTTTACTGTTTTCTTCAAAGTTACATCTAATATCTGCACTATAATCATTTACATTCAGTCTTGTGTATATCTGCCCAAGAATGGGATATATTACGGCACAGGCAGTTCCGTACTGTATTGCAGTATCGGAGGCATCATCACCGCCAATGACAATTTCTACATTCAAATCGTGAATAATATAATATTTTAAAAAACCTTTGAGTACGCCTGACACTAACGACAATAAATCCTTGAGTATATCAATAAGTCCTGACAAGCCCTGCTTTTTCATCAAGTCGGAAATGGGATTTTTCTTTTTTTGCTTTGCTGTATTTTGGGACTGTTTTTCAGGCTTTTTCTTCTTTTTTTTCTTTTTCACATTGGGCTGTTTTTTAGGTTTCTTCTTCTTTTTATAATTTTCGGATTTAAAAACAAATTTAAAGAAAAGCACCTTTACAGTTAATTCAGGCTTGTCCTTATACAGTAAATTTACATTAATGTTAAACAAGGACAAAACAAAAAGAAAAATCAGTATTGATACTATTATGATGAATGCAATCATCAATTATTCCTCTGTAGCCATTGCTACAATTTCTTCCGGTGTAGCTGTAATTGTTTCCTCTGTAGAATCTTTTACTTCCTGAATTTCGGTAGTTTCTTCAGATACTTCCTTTTGTTCCTTTTCGGGAATTTTGGGAAGCTCATCTATTGAACTGATATTAAAGCACCTGAGGAAATTTTCTGTTGTCCCGTAAAGCAAAGGTCTGCCGGGAAGCTCCAGCCTGCCCTTTTCTTCAACAAGTTCCTTTACTGTAAGAGAGCCGATGACGCCCGAACAATCAACGCCACGAATTTGCTCAACAAAAGCCTTTGTAACAGGCTGATTATATGCAATTACAGACAGTACCTCCATTGCCGCCTGACTAAGGGGCTTTTTTCTGTTAAGGTCCATTACCGTTCTGATTTGCTGCTGATATTCCTTATGGGTGACAAACTGGTAGGAATCATCATACCTCATAATTTTGAAACCGTGGTTCTGGCTGTTAAACTCTTCTTTCAGCTCTTCCATAAGATTTTCTGTCTTTTTAGGTGTAAGCTCCAAGGCTTCTGTAAGCCTTTGCAAATCTACCGAGTCACCCGCTGCAAAAAGTATTGCCTCTGCAGCTCTTTTCATTTCCTGATTATCCATATATTATTCCTCTATAGAATTATAATTATACTCGTACCGACTTTTTTACTACTCTATTATTCTATCATTCTGACTTCTGCATTTTCCCCGTCTCCGTCAATTCTTACACGCTTGCCCTTTACAAGCTCAAGTACGGCAAGGAAGGTTGCAACCAAGTCACTTTTGCCATCTGCGGCTTCAAATAGCGTTCTGTATTTCACGGTATTACCTCTGTATAGCTTACGCATTACAGTGATAATTTTTGAGGAAACTGAAACAATTTTTTTGCTCACTATGCCGGAAAACGCTTCCTTTGGCGGCGGCAGCTTTGCCTTTCCCCTGCCAACTGCCGAAACAAAAGCCTTTGCAATGTCAATCGGGTTATGACTTCTGTCATAAGTTGTGTCAAAGTTCATTTTGCCGGGAGCCTTGGTAAAATAATCAAAACATACCATTGGCGCAAGCTTTGTTGCAATTTCTTTACACAGTTTATACTCGATAAGCTGTCCTGTCAGTTCCTTTTGCAGCTGTTCTGCCTCTTCCTCATACTTTGGCAGCAGCATTACAGATTTGATATACACAAGGCGGCTTGCCATCTGCAAAAATTCAGAGGCAATGTCCATTTCCTCCTGCTGCATAATGTTTATCTGTTCCATATACTGGTCTATAAGCTCTGTAATTACAATATCGCAAATATCAATTTTGTTCTTTGCAATAAGTGTAAGAAGCAAATCCAAGGGACCGTCAAAAACATCTGTATGATAGAGAAACTTGTTTTCTGTATTAAAGTTATTTTCTGCTATATTTACTGCTTCTATACTGTTGATATTCTCACTCATTATTACACTTCCATAATCATTCTTTTAATCCGATAAAGTGTGGAATAAAGCTTTAGAAAGCCCACAGAAACGGAAGTTTTGCTATATAATCTATTCCGTCTAACACAAAGTTACTGATATACATAAGGGGAGTACTTAAATATCCTGTCCACAAAAGTGCAAACAGGGCAATCATAATATAGTTCTCATACTGATAAAAGAAGTTGACAGCCTTGTTTGGCAGGAACAAAAACATTATTTTTGAGCCGTCAAGAGGCGGAATCGGAATAAGATTGAATACAGCAAGATAAACATTCACCTGTATATAGAAGTTAAGAAATATAAAAACATATCTGAACACTTCATTATAAACAAAGGAAACCGGTAAAAAAGTAAGACAACCATAAAGTATCAATCCACCTGCTAAAGCAGCCAAAAGATTAGCTACAGGTCCCATAACGGCTGTGACAGCCATACCAACCTTTTCATTTTTAAAATTTCTTGAGTCAACGGGAACAGGCTTTGCCCAACCAAATCCAAAGCAGAGCAGGAAAATAGAGCCCATTACATCAATGTGTGCCAGTGGGTTAAAGGAAAGTCTGCCTCGATATTTTACAGACCTGTCACCCAGCTTGTAGGCGGTAAAGGCGTGTGCCCATTCGTGAAAGGGTAAAACAAGAAAAATAATTGCAACCATAGCCAAAATATAAGCTACAACCTCGCCAAAATCCATATTGCCACGAATTATATCAAATAACATAAATTTCACCTAATTCACAAACACTGTGTATTTTCTGAACTATATCATCTGCATTACAGCACAGACAAATATATTCATTTTATTATATAATAAATGTAAAAAAAATACAAGGATTATAGAGCACTTTTGACTTTTTCTGCCTAAATTTAAAAAAACACTTGCAAAAAAGGGAATTATCTGTTATTATAACATAGTTGAAAAAATAACGATGACTATTTTAAGGAGGTGCAGACACATGGCTAAATGTGAATTCTGCGGTAAAGGCGTTACTTTTGGTATTAAGGTATCTCACTCACACAGACGTTCCAACAGAACTTGGAAGCCTAATGTTCAGAGAGTTAAGGCTATTGTTGACGGTCAGCCAAAGCGTGTTTACGCTTGCACCCGTTGCTTACGTACACCCGGTAAGGTTACAAGAGCAGTCTAATAAATTAATATTAAAAAGTTAGACCGAAGTCATTTTGGGGACTTCGGTCTTTTTCTTTTGTCTATTTATTAAATTCCTTTGTTAGATTATTAATCTCTCCCTTTGCTCTTTTGGAAACAGTGTTTTCATACCTGAAAACACTTACACCATTTGCATTGTATTTATTAAGTGCCTTTCTGTATTCCCTTGCAAGCACATTACTTTTGCTGCGCCATGCTCCCTTATCTGCTTTTTTTGACCCTGCTTTATAGCCTGCAAGTCCTACATAAAATTTTAAACCGTTGTGTAATTTCAGCTTTGTCCATGGAATCATTGCTCTATCAAAGGTTACACTGCCTTTGTTTTCTATCCCCCAATAGAGCTGTGGACAAATATAGTCTATGTAACCCTTTTTTTCACACCATGTTTTTACATCTGCATAAAGATATTTATTGTTATCATAGTAGCCCTGGGGGGATATTCCAAATTGCACCCGAGGATTAATTTCTTTGATGGAATTATAAACCCTTTTAACCATATTGTTAATTTTGGAAAATCTCCATTTGGATAAAGATTTTGGATTTTTAACACTGTTTTTATATTTTGTGTACTGGGTTTTGTCAAATTTTGCAGAAGTAGTTGGATAGAAATAGTCGTCAAACTGGACACCGTCAACATCGTAATTTTTTACAATTTCCTTCACGCCCTTAACTATGAGATTAGTAGTCCTTTTCAGTGCAGGATTAAGGTAAACATCATTTTTCCACTTCACACCAATACTTTTATTCTTTTTATAGGGATTATTACCGGAAAGATATTTGGGCTGATTATTAAGCCGCACTCTGTAGGGATTTATCCATGCATGAATTGACATACCTGATTGATGTATCTTTTTCACCATATATTCAAGAGGATCATAGTCAATTTTTGCGCCCTGTTTTCCTGTTAAAATATGAGAAACAGGAAAAAATTTTGATTTATAAAGGGCATCATTAAAAGGTCTTACCTGAACTATCAAGGTATTAAAACCCCTTGTTTTTGAATTATTGACTATTTTGTCAAACTTATTTTTAAAGGCAGAAAAGGACTTATCCCAGGTGTTCATAGATAGGTCAATATAACTTACCCAGACAGCTTTCATAACACTTTGGGTATTGGAACTATAATTTGCTGCTGCCCTGCTGTTAAATGGCACTGACAGCATTATCACTATGCTTATCATCAATGCCATTGTACCTTTTACCACTTTCATTATTTTCAGCTCCTTTTGTTGATTTGATTATAACACCGGGGCAAAATTGTAACAATGATAACATTTTTCCAATTACTTTATTATAACTTATAAAAACAGGCTGTTCTGCAGAAGCAAAACAGCCTGAATGTTTATTTATTATTAATATATTTCTATATAAGAATTATTCTATGCCAAGCTCATCAATCATAGACTTGATGATACTTTCAGCACCGATGATTGCATCGTCAACCTTTGAAACATCTTTGGCGCCTGCCATAGCCATATTAGGCTTACCGCCGCCGTTGCCTCCTGCTATCTGCGCAACCTGCTTTACAATATTGCCTGCCTTTAGTCCATGAGCAATTGCATCCTTGCCGCAACCGCAAATGAATGTAACCTTGTCGCCTGAAATACCTGCAAGTACAATAACTGTCATTGGCTTGTTGTCTGTTGCCCTTGAACAAATATCACGGAGAGTATCTGTCGGCGCATCATTGATTGCAACGGAAATAATACGAACACCTTTATATCTTTGAGCGTTCTTGAACAAATCCTGGGTTGCGTTCTGTGCCAGCTTCTTATTAAGCTCGTCAATCTTCTTTTCTTTTGCCTTTAGTTCCTCGGCAATGCGAATTGCGCCCTGAACCAACTCTTTTGGATTGTTAATTTTCAGTGCATCAGTACAACGGTTAACCACATAGAGAGCACTGTCAAGATAGTTAAGTACACCCTGACCTGTTACAGCTTCTATTCTTCTTACACCTGAGGCAACAGAACTTTCTGACTTAATCTTAAAAAGACCAATGTGTGATGTATTTTTAACATGAGTACCGCCGCAGAATTCAATTGAAAAATCACCTGCATTTACTACTCTTACTCTATCTCCATACTTTTCGCCGAAAAGCATCATAGCTCCCATTTTTTTGGCCTCATCAATACCCATTTCTTCAGAAATAACATCAAGCTGGGCAAAGATTTTTTCGTTTACAATAGCCTCAACCTTTGAAATTTCATCAGCTGTAAGAGCTTCAAAATGTGTAAAGTCAAATCGGAAATAGTCGTCAGAAACAAGCTGACCTGCCTGTTCAACATGAGTACCGAGAAGTTCCCTGAGTGCTGCCTGCAAAAGGTGAGCCGCTGTATGGTTGCGTGTTATGTTCATTCTCTTGTTGCTGTCGATTTCAGCCTCTACAACATCACCGATTTGAAGCATACCCTTATCCACAGAAACACTGTGAAGGAAAATACCCGAAGGATCCTTGGTGGTATCATTAACAACAAGAGCAATGTTGTCGTTGACAATCATACCTGTGTCCCCAACCTGACCGCCGCTTTCTGCATAGAAAGGTGTTTTATCAAGAATTACAATGCCGTTTTCTCCCTCAAGGAGTGTTTCTACTCTTTGGCCGTCCTTTACAATTGCCGCAACCTTGGCTTCGCTCATAGTGTATTTGTATCCGGTGAATTCTGTTTTGCAAATATCTGTAAGGTCGGTGCTTTCAGAAATCCATGCATCAGCACCTGCATTTTTGCGGGCATCTCTGGAACGCTTTTTCTGCTCTTTGAGAAGTGAAGTAAATCTGTCTATATCAACAGACATTCCCTTTTCTCCAACAATTTCCTTAATCAAATCTATTGGGAAACCAAATGTATCGTTAAGCTTGAAGGCGTCATCACCTGAAAGAATTTTTGACTCTGCCTTTACAATCAATTCTTCAAGAAGCTGTAGTCCCTGATCAATTGTTTTGCCAAAGTTTTCTTCTTCAACCTCAATGAGTTTTACAATAAAATCTCTCTTATCACGGAGTTCGGGATATGCACCCTCATTGTCCTTGATTACTGTATCTGCAACCTCAAAGAGGAATGGCTTATTGTAGCCTAAAATTCTGCCGTGACGAGCAGCTCTTCTCAAGAGTCTTCGAAGAACATATCCTCTGCCTTCATTTGACGGCATAACACCGTCACCAATCATGAAGGTGGTGGAGCGGATATGGTCGGTAATAACACGGAGAGAAATATCCTTTTTGTCGTCCTCGCCGTAGTTTACACCTACAATTGAGGAAATATGCTTCATAGTGTTTTGAACAGTATCAACAAGGAAAAGGTTGTCCACACCCTGCATTACACAGGCAAGTCTTTCAAGACCCATACCTGTATCAATGTTGGGGTTTGCAAGGGGTGTGTAATTATTGTTGCCGTCATTATCAAACTGGGTGAAAACTAAATTCCAAACCTCCATAAAACGGTCACACTCACAGCCAACCTTACAGTCAGGACTGCCGCATCCGTGGTTTTCTCCACGGTCATAGTAAATTTCAGAACAAGGACCACATGGGCCGCTGCCGTGTTCCCAGAAGTTATCTGCCTTGCCAAGACGAACCATATGGCTTTCTTCTACGCCAACTTCCTTGGTCCAGATGTCAAAGGCTTCGTCGTCCTCCTGATATACGGAAACATACAGCTTTTCCTTTGGAATTTCAAGAACCTCTGTAAAAAATTCCCAAGCCCAGGCAGTTGCTTCCCTCTTGAAATAGTCACCAAATGAGAAGTTACCCAGCATTTCAAAATATGTTCCGTGACGGTCTGTAATACCTACTTCTTCAATATCGGGGGTACGAATACACTTCTGGCAGGTGGTTACTCTCTTTCTCGGAGGGGTAACCTCACCTGTGAAATACTTTTTCATTGGTGCCATACCGCTGTTAATAAGCAGAAGGCTGTTGTCGTCCTTTGGAATAAGGGGAAACGAGGGAAGTCTGAGGCATCCCTTTGATTCCATAAATGATAGGAACTTTTCTCTAAGTTCATTAAGTCCTGTCCATTGCATTATTCTCTCTCCTTAATTAAAATATATCGTAAAATTATTATTAATTACCCACTGATTATTTTATAAATCTCGTTTTTTTCTGATTACCGATGAAGGTGGAATTTCTTTATCTGTAGTCATTGTCAGACTTTCCATTGCGTGAGGTGCGCTGTCTACACTATCACCGAATTTGTTAACAAGACCCATGCACACTGCTTCAAAGGGTATTCCCGTTGGGGGAAGAACATCAAGAGTATCTCCCACAAGGAATTTATTCCTCTGTGTAATCTCCGCAACATTGCCTTTACTTTCTTCGCAAACGGCTACAATGTCATATTTTCTGATATATCCTCCGTTTGATGTAACCTGCCCCGGCTCTGTTCCCAGATAAAAGCCTGTGTTATATTCTCTGTGGCTGATTTTTTCAAGCTCTTCTTTTATCCACGACTTTAACACAAAGGAGTCCTTCTCCTTCATATAGTCATTAAGAGCATGACGGTAGGCATTTGTGGTTACTGCACAGTAATAGGCACTCTTTGCCCTGCCCTCAATTTTCAGCGATGATATTCCGCTTTTTACAAGTTGAGGAATATAGTCAATCATACACATATCCCTGCTGTTGTAGAGGTATGTGCCCTTGCCGCTTTCTTCCACAGGAAAAAACTGACCCTCTCTGTTTTCTTCATATAGATGGTATTTCCATCTGCATGGCTGCGCACAATCTCCACGATTGGCATCTCTGCCTGTCATATAACTGCTGATTAAGCATCTTCCCGAAAAAGAAACACACATAGCCCCATGGACAAAGCACTCAATTTCAAGTTCTTTAGGAATTTTGGCTCTGATATCGGCAATGTCATCAAAGGTCATTTCCCTTGCAAGAACAACACGGGAAGCCCCCATATTGTACCACGCCTTGGCTGTTTCTGAATTTACAATGCCTGCTTGGGTAGAAATGTGACGCTCAACTTTTGGCGCATATTTCTTTGCAAGTTCAAACACACCAAGGTCGGCAATTATGAATGCATCCACACCGATTTCCTGCGCATAGCTCAAGAAGTCCGGTAAAAGGGGAATTTCATTATTCCTTGGCAAGGTATTGATTGTAATATAAATCTTACTGCCATACGAATGAGCCAAATCAACTGCCTGCTTTAGTTCATCATTTTCAAAATTCTTTGATGCGGTACGCATACCAAATTCCTTGCCGGCCAGATAAACCGCATCTGCACCAAATTGCAGGGAATTTCTGAGACATTCCATATCCCCTGCCGGTGATAAAATTTCAGGTCTTTTCATAATGTTCTTCCGATTCCAATGGTTTATATTTTTCTTCCAAAGAATTAATCACCTATCAGTGACAGGTTATACAGATGCTCATCGTAGCTTGAGGCATAGTATGCTTCACCTGTACTGCTGTCGTGACAGAAGTAGTAGTAGCTTGTATTATTAGGATTGATTGCAGCCTCAATTGCTTCACTACTTGGGTTGCAAACGGGTCCTGCCGGCAAGCCAACAATATCATAGGTGTTGTAGGTGCTTATGAATTTTCTGCCTCCTAGTGATGATGGCACTGACTTTGCATTACGATAAGGATAGTAAACTGTGGAATCAAGACCCAGCTTTGCATATTCAGAAGCGTTACCTGCGTTAAGTCTGTTGTGAAGAATTGAGCTTACGTTATACATATCCTTTGTATTTGCCGCCTCTGCCTGAATGAGAGAGGCAATTGTCATTATCTGATCAAATGTATACCCTGTGTCAAGTGCTCTGTCCTCAACAGAAACCTTCTTGTCATAGCCCTCTGCTGCTGAAAGTGTGTTTACATTCTTTGCAGCAAAATTGCTCAGCATACGGCTTACTGTCAGAGATGGGTCTTCGTTTTCGTAGAATGTGTAGGTATCGGGATAGAGGTAACCCTCCAGCTTGTAATATCTGCCGTTGTCGGAAGCCTTACCAAGAGCCTTGATAAAGTCATAATCTTCATCAAACTCATCACTGTTGCACATATCCAGAAAAGCCTGTTTATCGGCAGTAACTCCTGCCTTTTCAAGTTTTTTGGCAATTTCAACTACGCTCATACCCTCCGTGATCTGTACAGAAACGGATTTTTCATTGTTGTAGGGACTTTCCAGATAGTTGATAATTTCCTCATAGTCCATATTGGTCTTAAGCTGGAATGTACCACGCTCAAGCAAATCCTCGGCATGCTTCATATTTGCATAGAATTTAAAGAATTTCTTTTCTTTAATAACACCGTTAACATAGAGGGTATCTATAATCTTGTCAAAGCTGTCGTCCTTACCGATTTTAACAGTAACCTCTTTGCTGTCAGGGCGGGAAATTGCCAGCATATCATTAATGCCTGTAAGTATGTATCCGGAAAGAATAATTCCTGCCATAATTATCATTGTAAGCCAAATCAAAAGGAAAATCCGCTTGTTTTTCTTTGATTTGCGTTTTTCACGCTTCTTGGCTTCTTTTTGCTGGAGTTTATCAGCCTTTTTCATATTTTTTTCAAGCTGGGCTTTTGTTTTTCCGCCGCTGAAAGAATTAATTTCCTTTCTTTCGGAAGATTTATTCTCTCCTGCTTTGAGGTTATTTGGTGTAGGATTCTGATTCTGTAAATGGTATGGTCTATTCAGGTCCTCTTCATCAATATGAAGTCTGAATTCCTTTACCTTTCTTTCTCGCTCCTGCCTGAATTTTATTTCGTTTTCATTAAAATCGTTGTTACTCATAGTGCACCTTCAATCAGATGTTTCTGGTATATTTTTCTGTGATTAAAACATTAACTTTTTTGTCAGTTTCTTCCACAGGAATATTTAACTTTACAAGTGAATTGTAGCAAAGTCCAATTACCTTACCGCTGTAAGCAGCCAAAAATCGGTCATAGTATCCTCTGCCGTAGCCTATTCTGTTACCATCGGGACTAAAGCTAAGTCCCGGTGCAACAAGAATACTGCCACTATAGTCAGTTATCCTTTTGCACTTTTTTACGCTGGGCTCCATTATTCCATATGAGCCTACCACCAAATCGTCAAGGCTATTAATGTAGTAGAAATCAAGTCTTTCTCCGTTACATCTGGGAAGTCCAACCTGTTTACCATTTGCGAGTGCTGCATAAATAAGGGGTGTTGTATTAATTTCTTCGCTTGTATTCATATAACACAGCAAAAGCTTTGCTTTGTTATACTCCTTTGTCATCAGAAATCTGCTGACAATTTCTGTATCTGCCAAGTGTTTTTTCTCTAAAGGAATATTTCTTCGAAGTTCTTTCAGAGTTTTTCTCAACTTGATTTTACTTGCCCTTATTTTTTCCTTTGACTGCTGTATGTTTCTTTGATTACCGATAACTTTCATTTTTACTGTTTCTTCATATTAAATAATTTTATTCTGCTATATCAGGACATTGCATAGAAGCCCTTACCTTGTCTGCTGTTTCTTCATCCTTCAAATATTTTAACAAAGCAAGACCAAAGCACATTGCGGCTCCGGGACCTTTGCCTGTAATGATATTTTCACATTCTGTTACAATTTCTGCTGTATATTCTCCCTTGTCAAAGGAATCCTCACAGCCCGGGTAACAGGTTGCCTTTTTGCCGTTAAGGTAACCCTTGTGACCTAGGATTGAGGGGGCGGCACATATTGCGCCAATCAGCTTATTTTTTTTGTATGCATATTCCAGCGCCTTTTGTACCACCGGAGATTTTTCCAAATTCAGCGTACCGGGCATACCACCGGGAAGAATAACTGCATCTATGTTGTTAAAATCCACTTCATCATCTGCAATATCTGCACTTATAATAATGTTATGACTACCTGTAACAGTCTTTGAAGCAACACCAACTGTTGTTACCTCTACATTGCCTCTGCGAAGAATGTCAACAGGTGCAATAGCTTCAACTTCTTCGCAGCCATCTGCAAAAAATACATATACCATAGTAATTGCTCCTTTACTGATTACGTAGTCCGATATATACATCGTTGATTTTTAAACCAGACAAAAAATTTATCATTCCGTCCTCAACTACTTTTTCCTCATTAAATACTTTCATATTAAGGGGATAGTTAAATACAAATCTTTTGGCTTTGGATGCTTCTAATACTTTTCCAAGAAGAGAAAAAACATCATCTTTCTCCGCAAAAAGCTCTGAAACCACACATTCGCCAAACTTGTCCTCTTCTATAAGGGCATAACCACTGCCGCTGCACACAACGTATCCGCCGTAGTGCTTTGTTGCGGCAACTGAATATTTGATGTATTCACTGTCAAAGCAAACGCTTAAATTGTCAATGCCGTTAATTCTCAATTTAGCCATAGAATTCACTGTCATAGACAGGCAAAAGCCTCCGTACTCTGCAATATGCATAAGTGAATCCCTTGTTATTTTTGTCTGCTTCCTATGGCATTTTCTCTCGTACCCAAACCTGCTGTAATATCCGTAAAGGCTGTCATTTGCAGGATATAAGAGAGAAAATTTATCCCCCAGAAGTAATGCATCGTTAAGGCTGTATTTAACCAACTTTTGCATTATGCCCTTATTACGTTGCTTTGCAGTTGTGGAAGCGCCAAACAGATAGTGTGCCTGTTCACCTGCAACAGTGCATGTAATGTGATAAAGAGCGGAAACGATTTGTGTATCGTCCCTGGCCACATAAATTCTTAAATTTTTTCTGTTGTTCTTGAAAAAGGTTTTGTACCCTGCCGATGTGTCGTTAAAGCACTCAACCCACAGCTTTTTCAGAGCAGAAAAATCTCTGCCGCTGCCACGCATATATTCTATCATTATATCACCAATAACAGTTATATAAAAATTACTTTAATATAGCCGAGTATTTTTTCAGTATTATTTCAGGGTGGTAGGAAAGCTTACTTTTTCTCAAACCCTCCAGACCCATGTCTTCTTCTCTGTTAAGATATTTTATATTATCCAGAGATTTTGCAAATTCATTATTAATTACGGCATAACCGCCGTCTATAATCGACTTTTCAAAGTGGACATCACAAATATTGTCACGGATAATTGAAGCTACCGTCATTGCAACTGCACTGCCGTCAACATAGAGAATACCGCCGAACATTCCCAGCTTGTCAAAGTGAAGAAAACTGTCCTCAATTGCGGCATAATCAGAGCCAAACTGCTCTCCGTCTATATCCTGTCTTTCGTCGCACCACTTTGCCGCAACAAGAAGGGCATCGGAAAAATTATCCCTTGACAGTGGTACATATTTGTAGTCGGGATAGGTTCTTATAAATTTGCTTATGTGGTTACGTTTGCCGTGATATTTTTTGCCGCTGAGGTTTGCAAGGTTTTCTTGCAGATAAATATAGTCAGCGTTGTCACGCTCTTCAATAAATGTGAATTGATTGGGATAAAGTTTTTCAAGCAATTCCTTTTTGTCTTCTGTAAGGAGACCTATCAATACTCTATCAAGGTTTCTCTCCCTTGCATCCTTGAAAATTTCATTAACAGCCCAATTTATGTCTTTACCGCCAAAGGGAAGTGTGTAACCTGACAGATTGCCATCTGTAAAATAAGACTTGAAAACAAAATCATTTTTAAAAGCAATTTTAATATTGTAATAGTTTCTCCAGATGTAAGTATTGGCAAAGGTGCAATCGCACCCCATAGCATTGGTTTTGTCCAACGCATTTTGTAATTTTTCTCTGTCTTCAATTCTTGGTTCTCTAAATTCTATCATACAAATTCCTTATAAGTTTTATTCACCTATACTTTTTGATATATGAGAATACACATCCTGTGCAATTTCTTCTATTGCTCTTGGCTCTCCCTTTTTTGCACAGGAAATAACCTTCCAACCCATTTTTTCAGCGCAAATTTCTGCTGACTTCCTGCATTTGTTAAGAAAATCTAAATTCTTCTCGTGAATGTCTTTCTTTTCCTCGTTACCTTTGTATCTTTTTGAAAGGAGCTTTTGGCTTACCTCTGTGGGCATATCAAGGTAAATAACATAGTCGGGAGCAGGTATTTCCAGCTTATTGTGTTCAAAATCCTGAATCCACTGCAGAAATTCGTCATATTCATCTTCTGCCAGTTTGCAAAGCTGATATATCGGGTTTGAGGTGCTGTATCTGTCGCAAAGAAAAACAGTGCCGCTATCGTAGTCCTCTTTCCAATCCTTAATAAAGGAAGCGGCTCTGTCCACTGCATAAAAGGCTGAAGCTGTGTATGGATTAACGGCATTGGGATTATTGCCAAGCTCACCGCCAAGGTACATTCTTACAAGGGCAGAGCTGTCGCTGTCATAGCAAGGGAATGTAAGCTTTTTAACATTCATTCCGTCATCTTTTAATCTTTTGTACAAAAGCTCTGTCTGTGTTGCCTTGCCGCTACCGTCAAGACCCTCAATTACAATAATTTTACCTGCCATACTTTTCTCTCATTTCTTTCATTTTACCACAGCTCATTTTACCCTCGGGACAATTGCCAAACAAGCAGGAGGGTCCGCAGTTATTAAAAAGTGTTGGAGCTACCTTGAGGCACTGCAACAGCATTTGCTCTGCAACCTCTCTTATCTCCCACTGGGCCCTGTTGCAGCAGCGATGAGCAAAAAAGTTGTAAAGGCTTCTTGTGTTAAAGGTACAAACAATTTTAGTTGTGCAGGCATTCGGCAACAAAAATCTTGCATCCTCATTTGCCTTTTTAATAAAAGCGTTGCATTTATTTTTATTTTCATTCATAAAAGAGGTTATTATCTCTTCATTAGTACCCTCTACATCTGTACCCCTATACTGCTTGATATATTTGACAATAAGGGCGTCACGAACCTTGCTGTAGGCTTCGCTCTGCATATCAATAATCTTTTTGTATTCTTCGTAGGCTTCGGGGCAATCTGCAATTTCAGGCGGCGTAACAAACTCAAACCTTGTACCGTCAACATATCTTTGCGACTGCTGACTGTATGAGGCTATTCTATGCCTTACAAGTTGATGTGAGCAAGCTCTTGAAATACCCTCAATACCAAAGGTAAAGGAAGCGTGTTCAACAGGACTACCGTGACCTAAATCGCTGAGCATATTTAAAAAGGCAGTGGTTTTTTCGTCTGTTAAACCATCTCTTAAATCTTCTATGCCTGAAGGTGAATAACACAGCTTTGCCGCCATTGCTACTGTTTGTTCAGGATTTGGTGTGTGGTTTAGAAGCGTTACCTTAACTGCCATCTGTTTTCTCCCCTATATTATGTGAAAATAGAAATAGTCATATTTACTGCATTATAACACAAAATTCCTTTTATGTAAACACATAATTCCCCTATTTTACATTAACAAAACACAATAAAAAGGCACTATCAAAAGACAGTGCCTTTACAGAATCAATTATCTATTATTCTTTATAAGAATTTTATTCCAATACATTTTTCAGGTATCGACCGGTGTAGCTTTCTTTCACCTTGGAAATTTCTTCAGGAGTACCCCAGGCAACCAAAGTGCCTCCTCTGTCTCCTCCCTCGGGACCAAGGTCAATAATATAGTCAGAAGTCTTAATTAAATCAAGATTATGCTCAATTACCACCACTGTATTACCTGTGTCAACAAGGCGTTGAAGCACCTCTATCAACTTGTGAACATCCGCAATATGAAGTCCTGTTGTAGGTTCATCAAGAATATAAATTGTCTTGCCTGTGCTCCTCTTTGAGAGCTCTGTAGCCAGCTTTACCCTCTGTGCTTCACCACCCGATAATGTTGTAGAGGATTGACCGATTTTGATGTAACCCAGACCTACTTCATTAAGAGTTTGTAGCTTTCTTGCAATTTTGGGATGATTTTTGAAAAATTCACAGCCTTCTTCAACTGTCATTTCCAGAACATCATATATTGACTTTCCCTTATACTTAATCTCAAGAGTTTCTCTGTTGTAGCGGCGGCCCTTGCACACCTCGCAGGGAACATATACATCAGGTAAAAAGTGCATTTCTATCTTCTTTATACCATCCCCCTGACATGCCTCACACCTTCCTCCCTTTACATTAAAGGAAAATCTTCCTGCACCGTAACCACGCATTTTTGCTTCGTTGGTAGTTGCATACAGTGTTCTTATATCACCGAATACACCTGTATATGTGGCAGGGTTACTCCTTGGTGTTCTGCCAATTGGGCTTTGGTCAATTTGGATTACCTTATCAAGGTTGTCTATTCCCTCAATTTTTTTGTGCTTACCGCTTTTTGTTTTGGCTCTGTTCAGTTCTTTAGCCAGCTTTTTGTACAAAATTTCATTAATAAGGGAGCTTTTTCCGCTGCCGGACACACCGGTTACGCAGACAAATTCACCAAGAGGGATTTTCACATCAATATTTTTCAGGTTGTTTTGCTGTGCTCCTTTGATTTTAAGATATTTGCCGTTACCTTTTCTTCTTTGGACAGGCACAGGAATTGTTCTTTTTTTTGCAAGATACTGACCTGTAATTGAATTTTCTACAGACATAATTTCCTGTGCAGTACCCTCTGCAACAATTTCTCCGCCGTGAATACCTGCACCGGGTCCCACATCAACAATATGGTCGGCACACAGCATTGTATCCTCATCGTGTTCTACAACAATAACAGTGTTGCCCTTGTCTCTCAATGTCTTTAGCGTTTCCAAAAGCTTGTGATTGTCCCTTTGGTGA
The DNA here is from genome assembly GCA_022508865.1 of Oscillospiraceae bacterium. GTDB lineage: Bacteria > Bacillota > Clostridia > Oscillospirales > Acutalibacteraceae > Ruminococcoides. The sequence goes on from JAFLUK010000009.1 coordinate 21,315, forward strand.
AGTCCGATTGAAGGCTCGTCCAAAATATACACAACACCCATAAGAGAGGATCCGATTTGTGTTGCAAGACGAATTCTCTGACTTTCTCCTCCCGACAAAGTTCCTGTGCTTCTGGAAAGGGTAAGGTATTCAAGTCCCACCGATTTCAGAAATGTAAGTCTTGAAAGGATTTCCTTTAGGATTGCTTTGGCAATATACTGTTCTCTGTCTGTTAATTTCAGCTTTTCAAGATAATCAAGGGCTTCCACCACGGACATATCACAGAAATCAGAAATATTTTTATCCCCCACTGTTACAGCCAGGCTTTCTTTTCGCAGACGTTTGCCGTTACATTCATCACAGTGGTGCTCTGACATATAACCCTGTATTTCTTCCTTTATCCAATTGGAATTGGTTTCTCTGTATCGTCTTTCAAGATTGCCGATTATGCCCTCAAAATCTGTTTCGTAGGATTGAAAACCCTGTCGTGGTGAATATCTGTGTATTTTGAATTTTTCACCCTTTGTGCCATAGAGGATAATATCAATAATATCCTTTGGCAAATCACAGATTGGTGTATCAAGAGAAAATTTGTAGTGGTCGGCAAGTCCCACCATATAGGCTTCTGCAATAGAGTTGCCGTCAAGTGCCCAACCGCTGCCCTTAATACCTCCCTGTCTGATTGATTTTTCAGGGTCAGGAATAATAATATCGGGGTCAACCTTTAAAAATACTCCGAGTCCTGTACACTTTGGACAAGCGCCAAAGGGGTTGTTAAAAGAAAACATTCTGGGAGTAAGTTCTTCTACAGACACTCCGTGCTCCGGACAGGCGTAGTTCTGACTATAAGTTATCTCTTCACCGCCTACAATTGCAACCACTGCAATACCGTCGGTTAATTTCATTGTGGTTTCCAAAGAATCGGAAAGTCTTGACTTGATACCTTCCTTTACCACAAGACGGTCTACAACTATCTCTATATTATGCTTTTGGTTTTTTTCAAGAGAGATTTCCTCGGATAAATCATAGATATTTCCGTCTACTCTTACTCTTACAAATCCGCTTTTTCGGGCTGAATCAAACACCTTTTGGTGCATACCCTTTTTCCCACGAACAACAGGTGCAAGAACCTGAAATTTTGTTCCCTCACCTATCTGCAATACTGAATCTACAATCTGGTCAATTGTTTGCTGTTCAATTTTTCTTCCGCAAACAGGGCAGTGCGGAACACCAATGCGGGCATACAAAAGTCGCAAATAGTCATAGATTTCTGTAACTGTACCCACTGTTGAACGGGGATTTTTTGAAGTTGTCTTTTGGTCAATGGAAATTGACGGAGAAAGCCCCTCAATTGACTCAACATCGGGCTTTTCCATCTGACCGATAAACATTCTTGCATAGGAGGAAAGGCTCTCCATATATCGCCTTTGTCCCTCTGCATAAATTGTGTCAAATGCAAGAGAGCTTTTGCCGCTGCCTGAAAGACCTGTGATTACCACCAGCTTATCCCTTGGTATGGTAACGTCAATATTTTTCAGGTTGTGTTCATTTGCTCCCTTGACTACTATTTTATCAAGACTCATATTTTTCCCTTATTTTTAATAAACACAGCTCCCTTAACAAAGGGAGCCGATAAAATTATTCTTCTGTTTCTTCATCTTCAGGATAGACAAATGTGCCGTCCATCATTGCAGCAAAATCCTCGCCTGACATTTTTTCGTACTTAATCAGATACTGCGCCACATTGTGAAGTTTATCTATATTGTCCTTAAGAATTGTTTCTGTCTTTTTATAGGCATCTGTGATAATTGAATGAATTTCTTCATCAATAGCACAGGCGGTTTTTTCGGAATAATCCTTAACCTGACCCATATCCCTGCCGATGAATACTTCCTGACTACCGCTACCGTAGAGAATGGGTCCAAGCTTGTCGCTCATACCGTATTTTGTAACCATCTTTTTGGCTGTATTTGTAGCCTTTTCAATATCGTTGCTCGCACCTGTGGAAATATCTCCCATAATAAGCGCTTCGGCAACTCTGCCGCCTAAGCACACAACAATATCCTCAAGCATTTCATTTTTGCTGTTATAGGACTTATCCTCCGATGGCAGCGGCATTGTGTAACCGCCTGCCATACCACGTGGAATAATGGAAATTTCGTGAACAGGGTCCTGTGTGGAGCACTGATGGAATGCAATTGCGTGACCTGCTTCGTGATAAGCGGTCAGCTTCTTTTCCTTGTCTGACATTACCTTGGACTTTTTCTCGGCACCTATAACTACCTTCATTGTTGCATCCTGAATTTGCTCCATAGTAATTGCCTTTAAATTCTTTCTTGCTGCAAGAAGTGCTGCTTCGTTAAGAAGGTTTTCAAGGTCAGCACCTGTGTATCCTGCTGTTGTTTTTGCAATATTTTTAAGGTTAACGTCAGGAGCAAGTGGCTTTTGTCTTGCGTGAACTCTCAAAATTGCTTCTCTGCCCACAACGTCGGGATAAGAAACAACAACTTGTCTGTCAAAACGTCCCGGACGCATAAGAGCAGGGTCAAGTACGTCAGGTCTGTTTGTTGCGGCAATAAGGATAACCCCCTCATTGGCACCAAAGCCGTCCATCTCCACAAGGAGCTGATTGAGTGTTTGTTCTCTTTCGTCGTGACCGCCGCCAAGACCTGTGCCTCTTTGACGACCAACTGCATCAATTTCGTCAATGAAAATGATGCAGGGGGAGTTTTTCTTTGCTGTCTGGAACAA
>JAFLUK010000090.1 GCA_022508865.1 Oscillospiraceae bacterium
CAAAGTCCGGAGTAAGAGCAGGTCAGACATGGTATATTCGTGCATATGCAATATATGAAGATGCCAACGGCAATATTTGCTTATACTATGGTGATGTAGTATCACAGGCTTATTAATAATTAAAAATAATATATTTAAAATAAATATTATAATACCCCTTGACAAAATATGATTTTTAGTGTATCATATATAACGATGATATAATATTTTTATATATTTATGGAGGTAAAATATGAGTTACGTAACACCCGATGTTGAATTAATCGCAATAAAGAATGATGTTGTTGTTGGTGCAAGCGCAGGTACACAAACACTTCCAACAGGCGGCGAGATTGACACTGACGGCTCAGTAGACTAATTAAAAAAACAAAGGTTACTCTTTTGAGTAACCTTTATTTTTTTCGTATATTTTTGTATTTCCTGCATAAAGTGTATAGAAGGAAAATGTTATGGAATTAATAGAAATTTTGCTTTTGGCCGTGGGCCTTTCTATGGACGCCTTTGCAGTGTCTGTTTGCAAGGGCCTTGCTATAAAACAGATTAACTTTAAAAAAGCCGCAATCTGCGGAATATGGTTTGGTGGGTTTCAGGCTCTTATGCCTATGATTGGATACCTTTTGGGCGCAGGTTTTACTGGCTACATTACAAACATCACACCATGGATTGCATTTGTACTTTTGTCGCTAATCGGCGGCAATATGATAAAAGAGGCGCTCTTTGCTAATGAAGAAAAGACAGACGATAGTCTTGGCATAAAGACGATGTTCACAATGGCTGTTGCCACAAGCATAGACGCTCTTGCTGTCGGCGTTACCTTTGCCTGTGTGCCTGTTGAAATTGCACCTACCCTTAACGGGCTGATTAACACCGTTATTGGTGTTGTGTTAATAGGTATTACTACCTTTATACTGTCCTGCATAGGTGTAAAAATCGGAAATATTTTCGGTCTGAAATACAAGAGCAAGGCTGAACTTGCAGGTGGTATAATTCTCGTTTGCCTTGGTATTAAAATTTTGCTTGAGTATTTCGGTGTGTTTTAATAATTAATGCTAAAAACTAATCAGTGTTAAATTCATAAGTATTCTGACGGCTTTTCTTTGGAGAGTCGTCTTTTCTTTTGTATGTACCGAACATAATATACAGTATAAACAATGTGGGGCGTAATTTAATTAAGATTATACAAACTAATACTGCTGTATATTATGTTCATAAAGTAAAAAATAAAGGTACACAACTTTGACTTTGTTTGTACCTTACTTATTGTATAAAATGGGGAATTTTCATTTTTCTGTTTACAAAAAGCAAGAAATTTGTTAAAATTTTAACATAGATTAATACTGGGGCACCAAAGAACAGAATAGCTATGCTCTTTGGCTGACAGTATGAATAAAGGAGAGATAGAAAATGGCAAACAATTATATTGTGGATTCAGTAGAAGCCCTGGAAGTTAAACTACAGGAAGTAAGAGAAGCTCAAAGGGTGTTTGCTACATTCCCTCAGGAAAAGGTAGATGCAATATTTAAGGCGGCTGCTGTTGCGGCAAACAAAATGAGAATTCCACTTGCAAAAATGGCTGTTGAAGAAACAGGTATGGGCGTAGTTGAAGATAAGGTTATCAAAAACAACTATGCCGCAGAACACATATACAATGCCTATAGAGATGTTAAAACTTGTGACATTATTGAAAGAGATGAGGCCTTTGGTACTATTAAGGTTGCTGAACCGATTGGTGTGGTTGCTGCGGTTATTCCAACAACAAACCCAACCTCAACAGCAATTTTTAAGACCCTTATTTCACTAAAAACAAGAAACGGAATTATTATTTCACCACACCCACGTGCTAAAAACAGTACAATAGAGGCAGCAAAGATTGTTCTTGATGCCGCTGTGGCAGCAGGTGCACCCGAAGGTATTATCGGTTGGATTGATGTTCCGTCTCTTGATATGACTAACCTTGTTATGAAAGAGGCTGACATTATCCTTGCTACAGGTGGCCCCGGAATGGTAAAGGCTGCATATTCCAGCGGTAAGCCCGCTCTTGGTGTTGGAGCAGGTAACACACCTGCTATTATTGACAGTACAGCAGATATCCTTTTGGCTGTGTCATCAATTATTCATTCAAAGACATTTGACAACGGTATGATTTGCGCTTCCGAGCAGTCTGTCATTGTTATGAAGGATATTTATGACAAGGTGAAAAAGGAATTTGAATACAGAGGATGTTATTTCCTCAGCGCTAAAGAAACAGAAAAGGTAAGAAAGACCATCATTATCAACGGCGCTCTCAACGCAAAAATTGTTGGCCAGTCAGCTTTCAAAATTGCTTCCCTTGCAGGTGTTAAGGTACCTGAAGATACAAAGATAATCATCGGTGAGGTTGACAGTGTTGATATTTCCGAGGAATTTGCACACGAAAAGCTTTCTCCTGTTCTTGCGTTCTACAAAGCAGAGGATTTTGAGGATGCTCTGAAAAAGGCTGAACAGCTTATTGCCGATGGCGGCTATGGTCACACATCATCACTATACTGCAATGCAGTAACAGAAAAAGAAAAGATTGATATCTTTGCTCAAAGAATGAAAACCTGCCGAATCCTTGTTAATACACCATCTTCCCACGGCGGTATTGGTGACCTCTACAACTTTAAGCTTGCTCCGTCACTTACACTTGGTTGCGGCTCATGGGGCGGCAACTCGGTATCAGACAACGTAGGAGTTAAGCACTTAATCAACATTAAAACAGTTGCAGAGAGAAGGGAAAATATGCTTTGGTTCAGAGCACCTGAAAAGGTATATATCAAAAAGGGTTGCTTGCCGATTGCTTTGCAGGAGCTTAAGGATGTAATGAATAAAAAGAGAGTATTTATTGTTACAGACCGGTTCCTTTACAAAAACGGATATACAAAATGTGTAACAGATAAGCTGGACGAAATGGGTATTCAGCACGCAACATTCTTTGATGTTGCTCCGGACCCAACACTTGCTTGTGCAAAAGAGGGTGCTGTGCAGATGACAGCCTTTGAGCCTGATTGTATTATTGCAATCGGCGGCGGCTCTGCCATGGATGCGGCAAAGATTATGTGGGTACTCTATGAACATCCTGAAGCAGACTTTATGGATATGGCAATGAGATTTATTGATATCCGCAAGAGAGTATATAAATTCCCTAAAATGGGAGAAAAAGCATACTTCATCTGTGTTCCCACATCAGCAGGTACAGGTTCAGAGGTTACACCGTTTGCTGTTATTACTGACGAAAAAAGCGGTATAAAATATCCTCTTGCAGACTATGAACTTCTGCCCAATATGGCTATTGTTGATACAGATATGCATATGACTGCGCCAAAGGGTCTTACTGCTGCATCAGGTGTAGACGCACTTACTCACGCACTTGAGGCCTATGCTTCTATAATGGCTACAGACTACACAGACAGCCTTGCTCTTAAAGCTGCAAAGACAGTATTTGATTATCTTCCAATTTGCTACGATAACGGACCTAACGAGCCTGCAGCAAGAGAAAAAATGGCTAATGCTGCAACAATGGCAGGTATGGCATTTGCAAATGCTTTCCTTGGTGTTTGTCACTCAATGGCTCATAAGCTGGGTGCTTATCATCACCTGCCGCACGGTGTTGCAAACGCGCTCCTTATTAATGAGGTAATCAAGTTTAATTCAGCAGAATGTCCAAGAAAGATGGGCACATTCTCACAGTATGACCATCCCCACACAATGGAAAGATATGCAGAATTTGCATCATTTATGGGCGCAAAGGGTAAGACAGATGAGGATAAGGTTGAAAACCTTATGAAGATGATTGACGAACTGAAAGAAAAGGTTGGCATTAAAAAATCAATTAAGGATTACGATATTCCCGAAGATGTATTTATGGAAAGCCTTGACCGGATGTGCGAGGATGCATTTGACGACCAGTGCACAGGTGCAAACCCAAGATATCCGTTAATTTCAGAAATCAAAGAAATGTATCTCAACGCATATTACGGTAACTAATCTGTAATCATAGATTTTTAGGAGGCAATTATGGAAACTCTACTTGAAAGAAGCGACAAAAAAATTATTCACGAGGGTGACACTGTAGTTAAGATTTTTTCTGCTGATTACAGCAAGGCTAATGTTCTTAACGAGGCTCTTAATCAGGCGCTTGTTGAGGAAACAGGTCTTAACATTCCTCACCTCCGTGAGGTTAAAATGATTGAGGGTATGTGGGCAATTGTTATTGACTATATCCCCGGCAAAACATTACAGCAGCTTATGGAAGAAAATCCCGACAAGCTGGATGAGTATATGGATTTGTTTGTGGATTTGCAGTGCAAGGTTTTGTCTAAACGTTCACCAAAGTTGAGAAAAATCAAGGACAAAATGATTGGCAAAATGTCAGAATGTAAGATTATTGATGCAACCCAGCGTTATGAACTGCAGACAAGAATTTCTTCAATGCCAAAGCACGACAAGGTTTGTCACGGGGACTTTAACCCCAGTAACATTATCATTACTCCCGACGGTGAGCCGTATATTATTGACTGGTCTCACGCAACAAGGGGTAATGCATCTGCCGACGCCGCAAGAACATATTTGCTGTTTGTTCTTGAGGGTAAGGAAGATTTGGCAAAGAAGTACATTACAACCTTTAGCAAAAAGGCTGATATTCCGCTCCAGCTTATTCAGAAGTGGATGCCTGTTGTAGCCGCATCTCAATCCCTTAAGGGCAAGGAAGAAGAAATGGAAATCCTTTCCTCATGGGCGAATGTTGTTGACTACGAATAATATAATAAAATAAAAAAAGACTGTTGCATTTCTTATATGCAACAGTCTTTTTTGCAGTACTATGTTTTCTTCAATTACCCTTATAGTTATACTAAATATCTATCACAAGCTCAACAGGACAATGGTCACTGCCCGTAATATCTGTGTGAATATTTGCATCGGTAATTTTGTCCTTAATACGGCTTGATGTAATAAAGTAGTCAATACGCCACCCTGCGTTATTTTTTCTTGCATTGAATCGGTAGCTCCACCAGGAGTACACACCTGTAGTGTCAGGGTATAGGTGACGGTAGCTGTCGGTAAAGCCGCTATCCAGCAGTGCGGTCATTTTGTCCCTTTCTTTCTCGGTAAAACCGGCATTTTTTCTGTTTGTCTTTGGATTTTTTAAGTCGATTTCATTGTGTGCCACATTAAGGTCACCACACAAAATCACAGGTTTATTCTTGTCTAATTCCTTTATGTAGGAAAGAAAATCATCCTCCCACTTCATTCTGTAATCAAGTCGCTTCAGTTCATTTTGTGAGTTGGGAGTGTAGCAGGTGATAAGGTAAAAATCCTCAAATTCCAGTGTGATTAATCTGCCCTCTTTATCGTGTTCCTCAATTCCCATTCCTGTTGTAAAGGAAATGGGCTTTTTCTTTGTAAAGATTGCAGTTCCTGAATATCCCTTTTTTTCTGCATAGTTCCAGTATTGATGGTAGCCCTCAAGGTCTAAATCAATCTGATTTTCCTGCAATTTTGTTTCCTGCACACAGAAAATATCTGCATTCAGTTCCTTAAATATATCTGTAAAGCCTTTGTTAACACAGGCTCGAAGTCCGTTAACATTCCAAGATATCATTTTCATAGCGTATTCCTTTTTATCTCGACGATCTTATGTTTCTTTGAATTAAATTTCCTGTGCCTTTTTTGAGGCTTTTTTGCTTTGCAAATTTGGGGTCAATCTTCGACAAAGACATTTGAAGTGTTTTATCAATGCTGGGATGCACCTTTGCATATTCCTCTTTTATCTTCATCATTTTCAGCCTGTTTGACATATTCTCACGCATTATCAGGTCTTTGTCAATGCTTGGTTGTAGGGGAATAGGAGGGTGCTTTGGTATTTTGTCCGGAGATAAATCCCTTGGTGTGTTTTTATTGCTCTCTTTTTCCTTATCCTCTGTTTCAGGCGCAATTGAAATAATTTGAGTAGGTTTTTTTTCTTCCTTTTTATTGGAATTTATTTCTTTATTAGAATTATTATTGTTACTATATTCGTCAAGTATGACTTTAGGGAGGATAGGTAAGTCTATTTTGTACCCTGAATTATTATCAGCAAAGTCATTTGGTTGTAGTGTAGGGTCAATGCTTTTTTGCACTTTTTTACTGTATTGCAGAGTAGGGTCAATACTTTTTCTTATTTCGATATTAGAATAATAATTCTCTTTTTTGCGGGTCGACTTAT
>JAFLUK010000091.1 GCA_022508865.1 Oscillospiraceae bacterium
CCTTGGTGTTGATGTTCTCCCTGAATTCAAAAAGGACACAACAGACAGAAACAGAACTTCACCGTTTGCCTTTACAGGTAACCGCTTCGAGTTCAGAATGTTAGGCTCGGCAGTTAACATTGCTTGTCCAAACATTATGATTAATACAATTATGGCAGAGGAGCTCAATCAGTTCTGCGACGAAATTGAAAAGGCTGATAATCAGGAGCTTGCAATCAAGGCTCTTATCAAAAGAGTATTTACAAACCACAAGAGGGTTGTATTCAATGGTGACGGCTACTCCGAGGAATGGTCTATTGAAGCTGAAAAGAGAGGTCTTTACAACTTAAAGTCACTTCCGGAGGCTATTGCTCACTTTGACGACCAGAAGAACATTGAGCTCTTTGTTAAGAACAATGTTCACGATGAAATTGAAATCAAGGCTCGTAAGGAAATTACTCTTGAGGAATATGCAAAGACAATTAACATTGAAGCTCTTACAATGCTGGAAATGGCAAAACAGGATATTCTCCCTGCTGTAACAGCCTTTGTTAAATCCCTTACAGACACAGCTCTTGCAAAGAAGGCATTGTCAGACAAAATCCCTACATCTGTAGAAGAAGATTTAATTGTTACATTGTCAAATGACCTTGTTTCCTTTGCAGAAAAGATTGAAACACTTGAAAATCTTGTTGTTAAGGCTAACACAATTGAGTGCACACAGGAAAGAGCAGATTACTACCACGATGTAGTATTTGCCGCTATGAATGAGTTGAGAGCAGTCAGTGATGAAATGGAAACAATCACTGCTTCCGAATATTGGCCTTATCCAACCTATGACGAATTACTATTTGGTGTTTAATCAAGAAAGTAAACCGTCAAATTAATAATTAAATATTATATACAAAGAAGTATAGAGTTGCCCTCCTTGTTTCAGGAGCAAGGAGCAGCTCTATTATTTTTTTCAAATTTTTAAATTTTACTTAGGAGATGGAGAAAAATGTTTGCTATTTGGTTTCTTATCGGCGCTGCATTAGTTTTCTTTATGCAGTGTGGTTTTGCAATGGTAGAGTCCGGCTTTACCAGAGCAAAGAGTGCCGGTAACATCATAATGAAAAACCTTATGGACTTCTGTATAGGTTCTGTTGTTTTTATGTTTTTAGGCTTTGGGCTGATGATGTCCCAGGATTATGTTGCCGGAATTATAGGTATTCCTAACTTGGGTATTTTCACTGATTATGGGAATTTCGATTATTCAAACTTTGTGTTCCAGCTTGTTTTCTGTGCTACTGCTGCCACAATCGTGTCCGGCGCAATGGCAGAAAGAACAAAGTTCAGTGCTTACTGTATCTATTCAGGTACTATCAGTGCAGTTGTTTATCCAATTGAAGCAGGCTGGATTTGGAACGAAAACGGGTGGCTCAATCAGCTTGGCTTTGTAGACTTTGCAGGCTCTGCTGTTATCCACACAGTCGGCGGCACATCTGCTCTTATCGGCGCTATTGTTGTAGGCGCACGTATCGGCAAGTACAGCAAAACAAAGAGCGGCAAGGTTAAGTCAAACGCTATTCCCGGTCACTCATTGACACTTGGCGCACTTGGTGTGTTTATTCTTTGGTTCGGCTGGTACGGATTTAACGGAGCAGCCGCTACAACAATTGAGAGTCTTGGTTCTATCTTCCTTACAACAACACTTGCAGCAGGTGCAGCAACAGTTGTTTGTATGATTCTCACCTGGATAAAGGACGGCAAGCCTGACGTTGGTATGTGTCTTAACGCTTCTCTTGCAGGTCTTGTGGCAATTACCGCTCCTTGTGCATCTGTTGATGCTATTGGTGCTTTAATTATCGGTCTTGTTGCAGGTGTACTTGTTGACGTAGTAGTTGAGTTCCTTGACAAAAAGCTTCACATTGACGATCCGGTTGGCGCTGTTGGTGTTCATATGGCTAACGGTATCTGGGGTACTCTTTCGGTTGGTCTTTTTGCAACAGGCACGGGCAAAGGTGCTTTTGTTGACGGCTCCGGTATGGCAGGTCTGTTTTACGGCGGCGGATTTAAGCTTCTTGGCATTCAGGCATTGGGTGTAGGGGCAGTTGTTCTGTACACAATTGTTACAATGACAATTGTATTCCTTGTAATCAAGCACACAATCGGTCTTAGGGCTTCTGCAGAGGACGAAATCGTTGGTATGGATATTTCCGAGCATGGCCTTTCATCAGCATATGCGGATTTTATGTCCACCACACCTTCCTATAATGGTGAAGTTGCAGAGGAAACCGTTGACCTTACAGATGTTGAGCCTGTTAATCTTACACTTGGTGCAAAGGCTGAAGGTAAATTTACAAAGATTACAATTATTTGTCCCGAAAACAAGTTTGGTATTCTCCGAGATACAATGGATTCAATCGGTGTTACAGGTATGACAGTATCACAGGTAATGGGATGTGGTGTTGAAAAAGGTCATGTAGGCAGATACAAGGGTGTTCCAACCTCTATGAATCTGTATCCAAAGGTAAAGGTAGAAATTGTTGTTTCTACAGTTGACCCCGGCCTTGTTGTTGCGGCTGCACAAAAGGCTATCGGCACAGAACACAGAGGTAGTGGTAAAATCTTTGTTTCTGACATTGAGGATATTATGAGAGTTCGTACAGGTGAAACAGGATATGACGCCATGCGTGATTAATTTGTAATCTCCATATTTATATAGTTTTTGTATAAGGCTATTCCTGAGGCTTTGTACAATATACCTATCCTTTCGGGAAAAAGCAGACTTCTTATCAGTCTGCTTTTTTCCTTTTTATCAGAGCATGGCTTTTCATCTAAAAAACAAAAACGTCTTACCTTGACCTTAAATCAAGTTAAGACGTTTTTATCTGTGTTATTTAAAATTATTTATCCATTTCTTCCTGTTGACAAAACATTTCGTCAATCTTAATCATAATTGCATTCTCTACCCTTTTGCGGTGAAGCTCACAGCTCATATCACAGGTACCTGTGATTTTTCCTGTTGTGTGGTAGGCATTTGCGGAGCAACCGCCTGAACAATACAGCTTTGCAAAACAACTTTGGCAAGCTTCCCTGGAATACACATTGCACATTTTAAATTCATTTACAACCTCTTTGTTCTTCACGCCGTCAAAAACATTGCCAAGGAGGAATTTTTCGTCACCAACAAACTGGTGGCATGGATAAAGATCTCCCCAAGGTGTAACAGCCATATAATCTGTGCCGACACCACAGCCTGAAATTCTCTTGTAAATACATGGGCCGCCCTCTAAATCTATCATATAGTGAAAGAATGTAAAGCCCTTACCCTGTCTGTTGCGTTTGCACATTTCCTTTGCAAGAATATCATACTGTTCCTTGAGCACAGGAATGTCAGATTCACGCAGTGCATAGTCCATATTAGGATCTGCTACCACCGGCTCCATAGCAAGCTGTTCAAAACCTAAATCAGCCATATGCAGAATATCTGCGGCAAAGTCTGTATTGTAATGAGTGTATGTTCCACGAATGTAATAGCCCTGCTGATTTCTGGACTCTGCCATCTTTTTGAATTTTGGCAAAATCAAATCGTAACAGCCCTTGTTATTTTTGGAAACCCTCATTCTGTCATTTGTTTCTTTTCTGCCGTCAATGGACAAAACAACGTTATAACATTCCTTATTTGCCCACTCCATAACCTCATCATCAAGGAGCACACCATTTGTTGTAAGGGTAAAGCGGAAGTTTTTTTCCTTTTCCTTTTCTATACTTCTTGCATATTCAACAAGTTGTTTTACAACATCAAAATTCATAAGAGGCTCGCCGCCAAAGAAGTCTACCTCCAGATTTTTTCTGTCGCCGCTTTCCTCAATAAGGAAGTCAAGTGCTCTCTTGCCCACCTCAAAACTCATCAGCGAACGGTCACCGCTATATTCTCCCTCTCCTGCAAAGCAGTATTTACAGCAAAGGTTGCAGTCGTGGGCAATATGCAGACACATAGCCTTTAAGTTTGTCGGACGTGCCTTTATATCAATTTGTAAATCCTTGTATGTATCTTCAGAAAACAACTTACCCTGCTTTTTCAGTTCTTCAATATCTTCAAAAACTTCCCATATATCATCGGCTGTAATTTCAGGATATTTTGCAGATAATTCAAGAGTAATTTCTTCCTTGCTTCTTGTTTCGTATTTACTGATAATCTCAAAAGCTACCTCATCCACTGCATGAACACTGCCCGAGTTGCTGTCAAGCACAATATTGTAGCCGTTGTTTTTATAACAATGTACCATTTCTCTTCCCTACTTTTCTATTGTACAACAAAAATCGCCATAGGAAACCCTACGGCGACCTTTTTAATTTTTTAAATTATTTTTCAGCCTTAATCTTTTCGCACTGCTGGTTTGCAATACCGCAGGAAGTCTTACAAGCTGACTGACAAGATGTCTGGCATTCGCCGCAACCACCCTTTTTAACAGAATCTGTAAGATTTCTTGTATTAACAGTAACTATTCTTTTCATAGGAACGTACCTCCTTCATTTATTACATATATTTTATATCATTTTCTTCTATGTGTCAATAGCACATACCACAGATAAGGGAAGTTTATTGCTTTCACTTATTACATTTACCCCGTTTTTCAGCATATTTTTAATGTCGTCAACAGTGTCTTGGCTGAATTTCTCTCCCGGTACAATAATAGGTATTCCCGGCGGATAGGCATATATATATTCCATTGCCACCCTACCTGACGCTTTTTCAAGAGAAATGTCTTTTTTCAAAAGATTTTCTGCTTTTGCAGGGGTATATACTATTTGTGGCAAATATTCAGGAGTTTGTAACTTATCATTAGATTTTTTAAGGGATTTGTCAATTTCCAAAAGAGCTGTTACAAGCCCTGCAAAGCCTTCAGAAGTATCATTTATGCTTGTCATTGCAAGGCAATAATTAACTGTTGCCATTTCTGTTTCAATTTTGTACTTCTCCCTTAATGCAGTTTGCAAAGCTATGCCGCTGATATTTGCGTCTGTAGTCAGAATTACTATTTTCCCTCTGTCAAATACAGATGTATCTCCCCTAAAAATTTTCAGATTTTCTAAGGATTCTGTCTTTTTATAAAAGTCATCAAGTCTTTTTGTATATTCATCAAACAAACTGTCACCCTTTTCAATAATACTGCAGATACATTCATCTACCGATGCCATTAAACTGTAGTTAGGTGATGTGGTCTGAAAGGTCTGATAACGCTTTTTCACCTTTTGCAAATCCACCATATCGGAGCAAATATGCAAAAGTCCTGTGCCTGTCAGGGAAGTAAGGGTTTTGTGGGTGCTTTGTATTACAATATCTGCTCCCTGACCAATTGCAGAAGCAGGAAAATAATCGCTAAAGTTCAGGTGACTACCGTGGGCTTCATCCACAATTAAAACTACATTATAGCTGTGACATATCTCTGCAATAGCTTTAATATCACTGACACCACCCTCATATGTGGGAGAAGTAATTACACAAGCCTTAATTTCTCTATTGTCTTTAAGCTTTTTTTCTACTTCATCAGGAGAAATACCCATACAAATACCATTTTCATCGCATCTTGGTAAAATATAATTCGGAGTTAAATCCCACAATTCCACAGCATTATACACAGACTTGTGGCAGTTGCGAGCAAGGAGAATACTCCCTCCTCTTGTTGCAGCCGAAGTAATAGCCGTTAATATACCGGTGGTACTGCCATTAACAAGAACAAAACTTTCCTTTGTACCGAAAAGTTTTTTTATTCTGTCTGTCATTTCCTTTAATACTCCACGAGGGTGATACAGATTATCAAGCCTTTCAACCTCTGTAAAATCAAGTTGTGAGTACTCTGTCATTCTCTTGTTCCCGGGCATATGAAACGGATAAATATTTTCTTTTAGATAATCATTCATATAGTCATACAGCTTCATATTTTGATTATAAAATATAAAAGCGGAAATTGTCAATAAAAAGCATTGCAAGCAATAAAACAAAACTAAAAGGATTATTAATGATTTTATTTCAAAAACCACCTGTTTTCATCTAAATTCATCAAAATTGTAATCACAAAAATTACCATTAGAAATTATTATAATTTTTGGCATAGACAAAATTTAGTT
>JAFLUK010000092.1 GCA_022508865.1 Oscillospiraceae bacterium
ATTTTAACACCCTCCATATCAGCCTTTGCTTTTTTGAGAGTTTTTTCAAAATCTGAATAGAAGCCGTCAAGAAGTTCAACCCATTCTCTGTCGCCGTGCTCAACTATATCAAGATCTTCCTCCATTTGTGCAGTAAACTTAACATTTACAATTTTGGGGAATCTTTCCTTAAGAAGATTAACCATTGCCTCCCCAAGCTCTGTGGGAACAAGAGTTTTAGATTCTCTCTTTACATATTCTCTACCTGTAATTGTGGAAATGGTAGCAGCATATGTAGACGGTCTGCCTATTCCGAATTCTTCAAGAGCCTTGATTAATGAAGCTTCTGAAAATCTTGCAGGAGGCTGTGTAAAATGCTGGTTAGGTAGAATTTCTCTTACCTTAACAGGCATACCCTTTTCAAGTGGGGGCAGCTGTTTTTCCTTTGTATTTTCAATATCGTTACTATCCGTATAGAGTGTTGTGTAACCGTCAAAATCAACTCTGTAGCCGGAAGCTTTGAAGGTGTAGCCGTTTGCATCAATTTCTGCCTGAGTAGTCTTGTGAATACAATCAGCCATCTGGCTTGCCGTAAACCTTTCCCAAATCAGCTTGTACAATTTGTACTGCTCAATTGTAAGGCTGGACTTTACCTTATCAGGAGAAAGTGAAGGAATTGTAGGTCTGATTGCTTCGTGACCATCTTGTGCGTTTGAACGAGATTTAAAGAATCTTGGCTTTGGAGGTAAGTATGTTTCACCATAAAAACCTCTGATATAATGGGTAACCTCTGCAATTGCATCGTTAGAAATTCTTAAAGAGTCTGTTCTCATATAGGTAATAAGACCGGTAGGACCGTAACCCTCAACATCAATACCTTCATACAGTTCCTGTGCAATTTTCATTGTTCTTCTGGACTGATAGCCCAGCTTACGGGAAGCCTCCTGTTGCAGTGTAGATGTAATAAACGGAGGATACGGTGATTTTTTGCGAGTACCGTTTCTTACCTTTGTTACAATAAAATCTGCATTTATTATATCTTCAAGGATTTTATCTGCTTCCTCTTTATTATTTATTTTTATCTTTTTGCCGTCCTGTCCTGTAGCCAAAGCAGCGCTGAAAATTTTTCTGCTTGACTTTGGAGACATTTTAGCATCTATTGACCAATATTCCTCAGGTTTAAATGCTCTGATTTCATTCTCTCTGTCAACAATAATCTTTAGTGCAACAGACTGAACTCTGCCGGCTGAAAGACCTCTTCTTATTTTTTGGCTCACAAAGGGGCTGAGTTTATAACCCACAAGTCTGTCCAGAATTCTTCTTGCCTGCTGGGCATTAACAAGGTCAATATCTATTGAACGGGGATTTGACATACCGTTCTTGACACCTGTTTTTGTAATTTCATTAAACTCAACTCTATTTTTGTCATCTAAATCAAGACCAAGAATATATGCCAGATGCCATGAAATTGCTTCTCCTTCTCGGTCAGGGTCAGTTGCAAGATATATTTCATCACTTGAAGAAGCTAATTTTTTCAGCTCATCAACAAGCTTTTCTTTTCCTTTAATTATTGCATATTTGGGAGCGTAGGAATTTTTAATATCCACAGCAAGCCTTGCCTTTGGCAGATCACGGATATGACCCATTGATGCAACAACATCAAAATCGCTTCCTAAATATTTTTTTATAGTTTTAGCCTTTGCAGGCGACTCAACTATTACTAACTTTGACATTTTCTCTATCCTCCGATAGTGATTTTTGATTTAAAAATATTAACCATCTATATAATTTACTATAATTCCTGTAATATTTCAATGATAAAATTAAAATTATTCAAAATATATTTTTAATATTAAGGAAAACAATGATTGAATAATCATTTAATTTTGTACATTCTTCCTGGTAAATTGACAATAAGACCGTTTAATTCGAGATTTGTAAGTATTCTTGTAATTTTAAATACAGGTAAGCCTGATTTCAGAGAGATTTCATCAATATGAATTGGTGTGCTGTTAATAATATGGTATATCTTATTCTCATCTTCATTAAGTGAAACATCATATCTGTGTCCCTTGATAAATTCTTTTTCTGATTTTTCAGAAGATTTCTTAGCAGGGATTTTTAAAAACTGACTATCAGGAATATCATATTCATCATCTTCATATACTTCAAGGCTCTTATATTCATTATAATACCTTAATATATCAGTATATGTTGTAACAGGCTCAGCGCCGTCTTTAATAAGTTCGTTTGAACCAATTGAGCTTACACTGTTAATGTTTGCCATAACAGCAAAAATATCCTTGCCCTGTATACCTGCATATTCAGCTGTAACCAATGCACCGCTTTTCTTGCCTGCTTCCACCACAAGTACTCCCTTTGACAGACCTGAAATAAGTCTGTTTCTTGAAATAAAATGATGCGGCAAAGGCTCAGTTCCGGGAGGATATTCCGTTAAAAGGCAGCCTCTTCGGGTAATGGCCTTCCTCATTGGTTCTGACTTTGTAAGATATGGATAATCAATACCGCAACCAAGTACACAAATTGTAATACCATCAGCATTTAGTACGCCTGTATGAGCAGAACTGTCGATACCAAGGGCACCGCCACTGACTATTGTCACCTTGCATTTTGCTAAATTATACGACAAACTATAAGCTACCTTTTTACCGTATGCAGATGCCTTTCTTGTTCCAACAACACCTATCGTTAAAAGATTGTCTACTCTTGGAAGATATCCTGAAATATACAGAACAGCAGGTGGGCTGTCTATATTCCTTAAGCAACTTGGATACCGTTCGTTATCAATAGGTATAATCTGATAGCCAAACGAATTACAGGTATTTATAATTTCATCGGCAGCTTCAATGGAGGTAGACAACAGTCTTTCCAATTCTTTTTCTGTAAAAATACAGCAAAATCTCCATTCAAACTCTTTACCCATATAAAACAGTGAGATATCCTCATATATTTGGTATAGCTTTTTTATTTTAATATTATCAAAGCCCAGCGCAAGACTAAGCCAAATCCAATATCGACTGTTATTCATTATCAGACATTTCCCAAAGAATTATACTTGCTGCCACACCTGCATTAAGTGAATCAATTTTCCCTTTCATTGGAATAATTATCTGTTCATTACAGGATTTAACAGCTGCAGGAGTAAGTCCGTTTGCTTCATTACCAATAGCCACAAGGCAATTTCCCGAGAAATCTGCATCATTGACGCTTTTTGCTTCATCGGTCAGGCACGCAGCAAAAGACCTGCCGTAATTATTATATGTATCCTTAATAAATCTTGCGGGAGAATCTATCAAATAGAAAGGAACTCTGAAAATTGCTCCCATACTGCCTCTTACAACCTTGGGGCTATATACATCACAAGAGTCCTTTGAAATGAAAACTCCGTCAATTGCAAAGGCTTCTGCTGTTCGGAGCACAGTAGAAACATTTTCAGGGTTTTGAACATTTTCTAAAAGTATAAACTTTCCACCACTCTCAATTTTATCAAGATAGTCTTTTTTGTCAAGTGTTTTCAACACCAATAAAACACCCTGTGGTGTCTTTGTGTCAGAAAGCACACTGAAAATGCTGTCGGGAATCACTATTGATTCAGCAGATTTACACTCCAGACGTTCAGATAGTTCAATATTCTTGGTATAAAATTTTTCCGAACAGAGAAAAATGTCAATTTTAGTATCAGAAAGAAGAATATCCTGACAAATTCTCAATCCTTCTGCCACAAACTGACCTGATTTTTCTCTATATTTTTTCTGTTTTACCAGCTTATGTATGTGCTTAAGAGTGTTATTTTCTCTGCTTTTGACAAATTTCATTCCTATACCCCAATTATCCAATAAATAGTAAAAGCGTTTGAGGTTTATCCTCAAACGCATAGTACTTAAGCTTTTGTAACTTTTTCTACAAGACTTGTAAATGCAGCAGGATCTGCAATTGCAATCTCTGAAAGCATCTTTCTGTTAAGGTCAATACCTGCCTTCTTAAGGCCGTTCATAAATGTGCTGTAGTTAGTGCCGTTAGCCTTGCAAGCAGCAGAAATTCTTGTAATCCAAAGCTTTCTGAAATCTCTCTTCTTCTGCTTACGGCCAATATATGCATAGTTACCTGATTTCATAACCTGCTGTTTAGCCATCTTAAAGTGCTTACTCTTTGCACCAAAGTAGCCCTTAGCAAGCTTTAATGTTTTATTTCTTCTCTTGCGAGTCATCATCGCGCCTTTTACACGAGCCATTATATATTACCTCCGTTAATCACTAAATTAAATTTAAAAACCAAATACAAATATAAATTATTTGTAAGGAATGAGTCTTTTGATCTGAGCTGTGTTTGTCTTGTCAGCAACACATGTCTGTCTGAGACCTCTTTTACGCTTTGTAGTCTTTTTATTTAAGATGTGACTTTTGTTAGCGTGTGCACGGATAACTTTACCATTCTTAGAAAGTTTAAATCTTTTCTTAGCACCACTATGTGTTTTAATCTTTCCCATTATGAAAATCCTCCTTAAAAATTACTTATTTGGCTTTGGGGCAATAAACATTAGCATATTTCTGCCCTCAAGCTTTGCCGGTTTTTCGATAACAGCAACGTCCTGACATGCTTCGGCAAATCTTTGCATTGTGTTATATCCCTGCTCGGGATGTCCCATTTCTCTGCCTCTGAAGCGTATTGAAACCTTAACCTTATCGCCCTTTTTAATGAACTTCAAAGCGTTGTTAAGCTTTGTGTTGAAGTCGTGCACATCAATATTAAGTGACAGACGTACTTCCTTGATATCAACAGTGTGTTGATTTTTTCTTGCTTCTTTTTCTCTCTTTGCCTGTTCAAAACGATATTTTCCGTAGTCCATAATTTTGCATACAGGTGGTTTTGCCTGTGGAGCAATCTTAACTAAATCAAGATTTTTCTCATCTGCCAGAACTAATGCATCCTCTGCAGACATAATACCTAACTGACCACCGTCGGCAGCTATTACTCTTACTTCTTTATCACGGACTTCTTCGTTGATTTGTAGTTTCTTGTTGCTGATTGTCGAGCACCCCCAAAGCATATTAAAAAAAGCAGACAGATAAACTCCGTCCGCTTACAATACGCAAAATGATACATAATCATCAGTATTGACCCGTGCAGACGGCACCCCACAGGTGAAAGCATTACTGCCTTTCTTTCTTTTACTTGGTTATTATATAAAATCATTTGCGTTTTGTCAAGTATTTATTTTGACTTTTTTTAACTATTTTGATAGAATATAAACAATTAATCTGTACAGAGGTAAATATATGGACAATATTAATACCAATTATAATATAGATAGCAACCAAAATCAAATATTACAAAACCATTTTAGAATGAACAGAATGACAATTCTTCGCAAGGCATGCAATAAAATCGGATTTCTTTTGTTATTCAGTGAAATTATTGTTATGATTGTAGCCAGTGTGATGCAATTATTAATAATTGCTGCCAACAAATACGATAGAACCGGAAGTACAGGTGTAGACGGTATTCCCTACACTTTATACTATATAATGAATGATATGTGTGAATTTGTTTCCTTTTTTGTAGCGCCTATAATATTTTGTCTGATTTTTAAATTCAGACTCAAAGATGCTTTGCCCATGAATAATAACAAAAGGTACAATACTCTGTTGCTTGTTCTGGCGGGATATGCAATATGTACAATATCAAACTTTGCAATTGAAATACTTAATTCAAATTTAAGTCTTTTTAACTATAAAAACACTACAGGAATAACCCTTGGCGCAGACACCGCCTTGGAGCAGGTTGTCTTTTTTATTTCCATTGCCATTGTACCGGCACTGGCAGAGGAATTTTTATTCAGAGGAGTAATACTTAACTATTTAAGAAAATTCGGCGACGGATTTGCAATTCTTGCTTCAGCTGTACTATTTGGCGTGTTTCATGGTAATTTTGTACAAATA
>JAFLUK010000093.1 GCA_022508865.1 Oscillospiraceae bacterium
GCGCACAACACTGGCAGTGTTGGGGTCACGGGTTCGAATCCCGTATGCTCCACCACCGATAAACCGCTTTACAAAGCCTTTTACGCTTGTTAGGCGGTTTTCTTATTTTCAGTTAATTTTGGCGATTGTGTACTGTTTGTGTACTACCACATATTTTTTCGCACAAAAATCAAGCAACAAAAAACGGGCTACCGAGGGTGTTTTTCGGTAGCCTGTATTTTTTATTCTTCAGAAGCAGGGTTGATATGTAAGGGCGGTTGGGTGTCTTTTGGCTTTGCGCCTGTGTTAAGCATAGCTCCAAGTGTTCTTGCCGCTTCAACGTCTGCCTCTTCAACTGAGTGCAGATAAATGTTTGTTGTGCGTATACTTCCATGTCCGAGGCGGCTTTGTACCGTTCTGAGGTCTGTACCGCCAATCAATAGCAAAGTTGCGCTGGTGTGCCGCAGGGCATGAAACTTTCTATGGGGCAGGTCGTTCTTTCTGAGGAAATCACAAAACCAATGTGAGGGTGTACCCAAATCCATTACATTGCCGTTCCACTGAGTAAAAAGGAAATCGTTTTCATGCCACTGTGTACCAAGCCTTGCCGCTTCTTGTTGTTTTTCCTGTTGCAATAGCCTTATAAGCTCTATGCAAGCAGGGCTGACCGCAACAGTTCGAGGCTCATTATCTTTTGGGGGCTTGAATTGTAATTTTTGCCCTGTCAGCTTATATGCTGCTCTCTCAATCGTTACTTTGTTTGCGTCAAAGTCAATGTCACTGAATTTTAACGCAACCAGTTCCCCACGCCTTGCGCCTGTGAAAAGGGCAAGCTGCAACAATACTTGATACTGCAAAGGCTCATTTTCAAGGCATTCAAGCATTTTAGCAACTTCATCTTTGGTGAATATCTCAACTTTTGCTTGTGCAGCTTTCGGAAGTGTGAGCCGTTCACTCTTTGCAGGGCTTTCGCTGATAATCTGTTCTTTCACTGCGACTTTGAGTATTGCTTGCAATACCGCCAGAATGCGCTTTACCGTAGAAGGAGACAATGTTTCTTCTATATCTGTCTTTTCTGCAACCCTGCCCTTCGGATATTTTGGACACTCTGCAAGCTCTTTTATAAGCTGCTGAACATGAGAAGGCCTAATATCCTTTATTTTCATATGTCCGAGAGCGGGTTTTATATAATCTCTGATGATTTTTTTATAATTGGAGTGCGTTGAGGGTGCCAGAGTGGTTTTTGTTATATAGAGATATTTATCACAAAAAACAGACAGCTTTATACTGCCGTTTACCGCTCCACCGCCTGCTTTGATTTCTTCCTCAAAAAGAACGGCTTGCTTTTGCAATTCCTTTTCAATCTGCTTTTCGGTCAGTCCCTTTTCCGGCTTCCACGACTTTCTATAAGGTGGTAGCTTCCTGCCATATTGGTCATAACCACGTGATACAGTGATATCATAGCTTGTAATTTCGCCTTTTTTGTTTTTACGTGCTGTAATTCCAGCCATTATTCATTCCTCCTTCTATTGTTTTGCATATCCTTTAGCTGTTCCTCAGAAAGCTGTAAAAAATCAAGCAATTCCTCCCTGCTCATATTCAGAAAACCCTTTCGGTAATCAAATAGGTCGTTTATATCTTCACATAGCCGTGAAATGTTATATCGATGTAAATCACAAGAAACATCCGCAGGTAAAACTGTATTATACTGATTTTCAAATGAGGAATTATGAGACATTGAGATTAAATGCCACTTTAGTGTCATATAGTCGACCTGCAACAGGTCAGCGATTTTCTGTATTATCTCTCTTTTTTCCGTTGTCTCAGTCAACATGAAATCGTATGAACTTAAGCGGTTTTTGCTCTCCTGCTCCAATGCCGACAATTCAGCAGCCATATCGGAAAAAAGTCCAGTCGCAATTATTTTACTAGCCGTTGCGTTTAATTTTGGATAGTTTCTGTGAGAATAGCAGTCATTGAGCGTTAAAACCGCATCAGATGACAGACCAGTGTATTTACATACCGCAGCTATTTCCGTGTCAGGAGTCTCAATGTCGGTATCTGTGAGCAGATAATCGCAGGAGACACCGAAAAACTCCGCTATAATTGGCACCATTTTCAAATTGGGACAGGTGTACCCTTTACACCACTGTCCTATAGCCTGTCGTGTCACACCCTCGCCTGTTCTTGCCTCAATGTACTCCGCAAGCTCTCGCTTTACCACGCCCCTTTCCTCAAAGAGATTTCGAAGCTTCACTGCGAATGGGGCGTTTTCTTTTTCGCTGTTATAGACATAATTAAATTCCTGCATCGTGTCCTCCTTCATAATGATTTTGTAAAGTATTTGTTTACATTTTTAGAAGTGCAAAAATACTATTTACCGATTTTGAAATCTGTGATATAATGAAGATATGAAAAGAAAAACCTTTGTTTTTACTTTTTCTTTTGCTTTTACTATACATAGTATAGCAAAAAATTTCTTTCTTGTAAATAGTATTTTAGCAAATCTCTTTACAAAATGCGAAAAATTTTGCGAAATATATAAATTTTTAAATAATGTATATTTTTCTTATGCTTTTGCTTTTTCATATTCTTATTGCACTATTTAAATATAAGAAAGGAATTTTATTAACCAAAAGCGATTTTTTTACCGAAGGGAGGTGAAGAAAAATGCGTTTAAGATTCAATATAGACTCTGATTCCGAAAAAGAGCGCCGTGCAATCGAAGCTCGCCGAGCCTATCAGAAGAAATGGCGAGCTGCTCACAAGGACCGAGTACGAGAGTATAATCGCCAATTTTGGCTCAAAAAAGGTGTTCAGAACGCTTCTGAGCGAAAACAATAAATAAAACCGCTCCGATGTCTGACACACACCGAAGCGGTAAAAGGAACAATCTTAAAGCTAAAAATCTGCTCCTATCATTATTATATCATAACATTGGATGGAGTGCAAGACATTTTAAAGAAAGGATATTTTAATAATGGATAATAACAATAATAATGCCACAAAAATTCCTCAAATGGAAAATATACAAACCACCGCTGCTATTTTTCATATGCCAGTATATAGCATACGACAGTTAGTTTTGAGCGGAAGAGTCCCGGCAATTCGAGTTGGAAGAAGGATTTTCGTAAATATCAATGGCTTTTCTGAGTATTTGAATACTTCTACACTTACCTCTGCGGCAGATGAAGCACCATGTGAAGGAAGAATAGCACCAATAGGAGGTTTTAAAAAATATGATAGAAAATAAAACAGTGACAATTTTTGATGCGCTTTTGTGTTCTCAAATTTTGACAAAAAATAAAACCCCGACGATGCTTGATTGGGCACTTTACTATTCTCAGGTCATGGAACTTAGAGTTTTCCCCCTACCCAAAGGAGCCAAATTACCCTATAAAGGCACAAATGGCTTCAAAGACGCTACCACTGACAAAGATACTATCATAAATTGGTGGACAAAAAATCCCGATGCCAATATTGGCATAGCCACAGGACTACAGGCTAACGGATTATTTCTCACGGTGGTAGACATTGACGATAACAAAGAAAAAGGTAAGAATGGCAGACAGACTATTCGTGATTGGGAAGCCAACAATGGGGTTTTACCAAATACACTCGTATCAAAGACAGGCAGTGGAGGTCTCCATTGTTTATATTGGACAAACGAAGAATACCGAAACCGCACAGGTCTTTTACAGTACATAGATGTGCGAGGCGAGGGCGGCTATATCGTAGCCCCTCCCAGTGTACACCCAAACGGCACCACCTACCAATGGGTAACCGAGCCTACTGCCGAGGCTATACAATCAGCAGATGACACAGTAAAGAAACTGCTGGCGGTAAAGCAGGGCAAGCCTGTACAGCCTGCAAAGCCCACCCAGAGCAAAGCAGAGACGAAAGACCTTTTGCCGATTCAGACAGTGCCAGAGGGACAGCGAAACGACACCCTTTACCGCTACGGCTGTAGCTTACAAGCGAAGGGCTATTCAGACGAAAATATTTATCAACTACTTGAAAACATGAACGCCGAAAGCTGCTCCCCTCCACTTGATACACAGGAGATTGAGAATATTTTAAAAAGTGTTCTTACCTTACCCAAAGGCATAGCAAGAACAACAGAAGCGGCGGAGGATTTTGAGATATACTCCAAAGAATTACCTCCGTTTATAATACCAAACCTAAACAAAAACGAAAAAATAACTTACACCGTCAACACCCCTCTCCTTGCAAAGTATGTAAAGCTACATCTCGATTACTTCTTCCTTGACACCATAGGAAAGAATCCTGTCATTTTTGTGTACAACTATGATAGGGGTGTATACGAACTTTGCTCAGAGGACAGATTTAAGGGAATTATAGGGCAATTTGTGAGCGATTTTGACGAGTCGCTTTCAACTGCAAAGGTACAGAGAGATGCTTACGAAAAAGTAAAGACTTACCCCGACCTTGCAAACCGTGTAAATGTAAGTCAGCTTAACAGCGACCCAAATTTGATAAATTTTGAAAACGGTATACTTCACCTTGACACGATGGAACTGCACCCTCACGACCCTAAGATACTAAGCACTATCCAAATCCCTTGTTACTGGTTCGGCAAGGAAACAGCAACAGGAAGCCCTATATTCACCGATTATCTGAACACACTAACAAGCGGTGACAGCGAGGTTATTGAACTACTGTGGCAGTGTATTGGGCTTACAATCTCTAACATTCCAGGTTACATAACAAAATCGAGCATCTTCCTCTGCGGAGCAGGAAATACGGGAAAATCTAAGTATATATTGTTGCTGCAAAATATATTGGGAGAGGGAAACTATTCCCCCGCTGGTCTAAAGTCATTGGAAGGTAGATACATTGGTTCAATCATCTTTAATAAGCGTTTGGTAGGAGCGGCTGACTTACCCTTTGAAAAGGTGACAGAATTGAAAACCTTCAAACAAATGACTGGTGGAGATTGGATACCGATAGAGTATAAGTATGTGGACGCTTTTCCCTATATTTTTACCGGTGTACTGCTGTTTGGATGCAACGAAATGCCGCATTTCGATGGGGATAAAGGCGACCACGTCTATGATAGAATAATAGAGGTGCCTTGTAAGAATGTTATACCAGAAGAAAAGCAAGACAACGATATAGTAACCAAGATGTACGCCGAACGAGAAGAAATAGTTTATTTAGCAGTAATGGCGCTAAAGCGATTCATTGAGAACGGATGTAGGTTTAAAATCCCTGCTGTGTGTATTACTCAGCGAGAAAAGTACAAAACTGAAAATGATAATATAAGGCAATTTGTTGATGAATGCACAATGCCGAGAGTGACAACTACTGGGAGCACGGCGGCTTATAAAGGCTCCTATACAACTGGTGTTATATATCAGGCTTACTGCCGATGGTGTGAGGAAAACAACGAACGCAAGCGCAGTGCAAGAGAATTCAGAAAATCACTTTGCCAGAAATTCGGTGTTGACGACCCTACAAAGCTGGAAACGAAACAAAACGGAAATAGGTATTACAGTTTCACACTTAATGAGGAAGGAAGAAAATACCTAAGTTAACAATAGGTTCTGCCCCTGATACCCCAATTGCCCCAAATCATGCCCCCGAAGAAAAAGGCTTTATGAAAGGATTTGCGGTTATTTGGGGCGAAAGGGGCAGAATTTTTTTACTACTCTTTTTATATTTTATATATACATATATATCTTTATATATCTATTTATCATAAATTTTAAAAAAATAAAAATATGTTGCCAATTCGCCCCAAAAAAGTCTGCAAAAGGCTGAACAAAGCCATTTGAGCTTGGGGCAACATCTC
>JAFLUK010000094.1 GCA_022508865.1 Oscillospiraceae bacterium
TTCCAAATTTTTTCATAAAAGTATTCGTATAATTACTTTACAAATAAGAATGTATGTGGTAAAATTAAAAACGTATGTAGGGTAACTGAATTGATACGATAGTTTAGTTGTCTGCAAAATCCAGTCAAAAAGGAGAAAATTATGAAAAGTAAAAAGATTTTCGGAAGAATATTCAGCTTGTTGGTTGTTCTTACTATTTTGGCATTTTCATGCATTAACGTATTTGCAGCAGGAATCAATTCCTATGAGCAAAGTGTTTTGGCACAGATGAGAACACCTGCAAATATGAATGGTAATATGGTTTATGTTCCTGATTCATATGTTAATCAGGCAGAAGCACAGTTTAATACTATTGAAATGACTTCCCAGCAGGCAAGTGAGATTAATTCCATTATTTCACAGGGACGTTCATTCCTTGAAGGTACAGGCAAGTCTTCAATGAAGGAGCTTACTCCTGCAGAGAAAAGACAAATTCTTTCCTATGCAAGCGCTGCAGCAGGTGTGCTTAACCTTACCGCAGCAGCAGGTTCAGATGCTTCACAGGTAAAGATAATGGATTCCGATGGTAATGTAATCGTTGATGAATCCGGCGCAGTTATCAAGACAACAGGTTCACAGACAACAGCAGGTTATGTACCAACTGTTTTTGCAGCTTCACTTGCAGTGCTTACCGTTCTTGCATGTGCCGGCATAGTTTGCGGTAAAGTATCCAAGAAAAGATAATAGTATATGAAAAGCAGTCATAAAAAAGGGCACAAGTGGTTTATAATAATGCCGGTGCTTTATTGCCTTCTGATGTTTCTCATATTGTTTGTGGATACATTGCCTTTTTTATCTGACATAGTTTCAATTTCCAATATGTTTTTGTCTGATAATCAGGTGGACTATTCCTCATCCTATGAAAATATTTTTGTTCCATCGGATAACAACGGTGATACAGTTGATGCATCAGATGTTGATTTCCCCGGTATTAACAAGCAGTTTGGCGAACTGAACATAAAGGGCAGAGGAGTATCCTCAAAGCTTTTCTTTGGCGACGGAGCAGTACCATTAAGAAATGGTGTTGGAATATACGCTGGAAGCTTTATTCCGGGATATGGCAAAACAATACTTGTAGCCGGTCACAACAATACATACTTCAACGGACTAAAAAACGTTGAAAAGGGCGACATAGTAAGCATAAAGACAAGCTACGGCAACTATGAATACAAGATTACAAAGACAAAAATAGCAGGAGATGGTGACAAAACTGCTTACGACCTTTCTGCTGATAAGGAAAATCTTGTTATGTATACATGTTATCCCTTTGATGAGTTGGGACTTACCCAAAAAAGATATTTTGTATACGCCGAAAAAGTATCCGGTCCCGAAATTGTGGGACTGTATGATTAAGGGTGGTGCAGAATGAAAAAACTTTTTGGTAATGAAACATTTAAAAAAATACTTTACGGTATTTTATCCTTTGTACTTGCAGGCTCATTAACTGCATGTTCAATGTTTGTGCTACTTAAAACTACCATACTAAACGAAAGCTTTCTTATGAACAGTCTGAACACATCCGAGTATTATATGGATTTGTGTTATGAAATCACAGACGATATGGTAGATATTGGTGACGCAAGCGGCCTTAACAGAAGCTTTTTTGAGGGCTTTATTGACGAGGTTATGGTGCGTAAGGATATCCAACAATATGTAGATAACTTCTACGCAGGCGAAAAGCTCACCGTTGACACAGGTGATTTTGAAAGAGCATTGAGAGCTGCCATTGATAAATATGAAAAGAAAAAGGGAATAGACCCTGCAACCTTGACAGAGGACAGCGTAAACTACTTTGTAAAAGAAGCTGCAAAGATTTACAGCAAAAACATTGAAATTACATATTTCTCAATGATTCAGAAAAAGGCAATCAGTTGGTCGTTTAAATCACTTCTATATGCAATTGTCCTTGGAGTAGTTGTACTTGCGCTTGTATGCTTTATTTTCTTTACAAACAAGTGGAAGCACAGGGGAATCAAGTACATTTCATATGCCACAGGGGCATCAAGTCTTTTTTTGCTTATTGTGTCGGCGTTGGTTTTAGTCAGCGGGGTTACCGACAAGGTTGCAATAATCAGTCGCTCTCTCAACGACTTGTACACCGCTGTCATCAATTCATTTTTAGTCGATATGCTGATTATGGGTTTTGTACTTCTTACTATTTCAATAGTGCTGATTATAATCCATGATAATTTGAGAAAAAAGGTGCTGTGACGGAGTTTTTTTACTAAAATATATATTTATTTAGCTTCAATGTCTCAATTTATTAAATCTATTTAAGTAAACACTGATTAAACAGTATTTACTTAACAATTTATAGATGTTATATTTGTGCAATTTGCCTATAGTAATTATCGGGCAGTTGTGTTAAACTTTAATCGTATAGGTTTATCTTAAGGAGGTAATTAAAATGAAAAGTTCAAAGAAAATTGTTTGCGCTGTATTAGCTGTTATTATGGCAGTTTCTTCAATTGCTTTAGGTAGCGTTTCTGCTTCCGCAGCAACTGCAAAGGCTCCAAAAACTGTTACAGTAGCAAACGCAGAAAACGGTATCAAGGTTACTTGGTCAAAGGTTAGCAAAGCAAAGAAGTATGTAGTTATTCGTAACAAGAAGAAGATTGCTACTGTTAAGAAGAGATCTTATCTTGATATCACTGCAAAAGCAGGTAAGACTTATACATACAAGGTAAAGGCAGTAAACGGCAAGGCTAAAGCTGCTGCTAAAATTACAAGACTCAACAAGTCTTTTATTACAGCTCTTACTAACGCAGCAAACGGTATCAAAATTAATTGGTTCAAAAAAGTTGGCGCTACAGAGTACAGAGTATTTAGAAAAACAACAGGCAAGTACTCAAAGATTGCCACAGTAAAGGGCAAGTATACTTATACAGACAAGACAACAAAGTCAGGTGTTAAGTATACATATGTTGTTAAGGCTTATAACAAAAAGACAAAGTCAGTTTCTACTTATTTAAAGAAGAGCAGAACATATCTTGCAGCACCTTCTAACGTAACAGCTCGTGAGAATGTTGCTTTTGATGGTATCACAGTAAACTGGGATAAGGTTACAGGTGCTACAGGCTACGCTGTTTACAGACAGAAGTGCACAGAGAATTCATACTCAAAAATTGCTACAGTTTCCGGCGGCAAATTAACATATAACGACACTGCTGCTACACAGATTAATCCAACAGCTTATATGTACAAGGTTGTTGCATTAAAGGGTTCTGAAAAGTCTGCTGCAAGCATCTTCAGACTTGCTCCATATGCTGCAAAGGGCGAAGGCGAAAATCGTTACTACAGAGATAGCGCTAACAACCTCCATATTAAGATTTACCTCAACAAGGGCGAATCTTATGCAGATGGTAAGGCATTAGCAGATTACTTAAGCCTTACAGGCCAGTATAAGGCTGAAGTTACACAGGGTGCTGACAAGGTTAAGGTTGAAAACGGCGTTATTACAGCAGTTGAAACCGGTGATGCAGTTGTTGAAGTTACAGTTTCTGATGCAGGTAAGGACATCATTAACGGCGCTTCAAACGATGGCGCAACAAAGCTTTCAACAAAGACAGTTTATATTGAAGTAAACGTAAAGTAATTTGACCTATTACATTGCGGGTGTCGTATGACACCCGCTTTTCTGTTATTTTTCATGGGAGTTATAATATTTACCTATAGACATTATTGTGTAAAGATGATAAAATAATCTTAAGTTTCTATAAGGACGTGTTATTTTGCATTTATTTAAAAAATTTTTGGGAATAGTTCTTACAATAATCATAGCTGTTTCAGGCTTAACCATTTGTGTTGATGCTGCCACCTTTAAGGGTACATCAAAGCTTACCTCACTTGGTAACAGCGTTTCGGGTATTACAGTTAAGTGGTCTCAAAACAAAAAGGCCGACGGTTACAGGATTTTTAGAAAATCAGGCAAGAGTGCTTTAAAGCAGATAGCCACAGTAAAGGACGGTAAAAAATTGTCCTATGTGGACAAAAAGGTTAAGTCCAACGTAAAATACACTTACGCTGTAAAAGCTTATAAGGGTAAGTCAGCAGGCGTAATGAGTAAAACAAAGTCAATTTTAAGAGTTGGCACACCAAAGGTAACTCTTTCAAACGCATTGGCAGGTATTAAGGTGAGCTGGGGCAAGGTTGCCGGCGCTACAAAGTATGCAGTGTCAATGAGAAAATCAGGCCAAAAGACGTTTAAGCTCGCATATTACGGCAAAAAAACTTCTTATATTTATGATGTAGTAAAGAATAACACCAGCTATGAATTTAAGGTAAAGGCTGTAATCGGCAAAACAACAGGAGCATATACCACACTTCAGACAAAATGCTTCCTTGATCCTCCAAAGAATTTTCATGCAGAGGAGTATCAGGATGACCTTACAGGTATTACCATTGATTGGAATGGCGTAAAGGGAGCAGAGGGTTACTATATTTATCGTTCTCTGAAAAAGGAGAATAACTTCAAAAGGATTGCAAATGTTAAGGCAGAAGGTAAGAATTACTTTGTATATGTAGACAAAACCTGTGTCAGCATTAATTCCTACAAGTACTATGCTGTATCCTACAAGGGCTCTGATAAATCTGCAAAAAGCGAAATAAGCGCCGATGTTTACGGGTATCTTGAAAATGAGGATACACCTTTGTATCTCACAATTTCCAAGGGTGAGGTATATACAGATATTTACGATAAGGCCCATAAGTATGGCGCAGATAATTCAATTTCCTGGTCAAGCAACAACAGTAAAATTGTTTCTGTAACTTCTGTTGGCGTTATGACAGGTGTGAGTAAGGGCACAGCGAAGATTACAGCCAAGGGTATGTACGAAAATAAGATGAGAAAAATACATATCTACGTTACGGTAAAATAAAAAATGATATACAACAGACTTGCAATTAAATGCGCAGGTCTGTTTTTTCTTGCAAAAAAACAGCGATAATCATTATGATTATCGCTGTAATTATAATTGCAATTATATAGTAGTTAGTTAATTTTTAAGTGCCTGCAATGGTGCAGGAATCTGTCCGCCTCTACTGATAAATTTTTCAGGAGAGCCTTTTCTTAAACTCATAACAGGCCCCATACCCAGCAGACCACCAAAGTTAAGAGAATCTCCTGCCTTTTTGCCAACAGCAGGAATAAGTCTTACCGCTGTTGTTTTGCTGTTTACCATACCAATTGCAGCTTCATCAGCAATAATGGCAGAAATAACCTCGGGAGTTGTGTCGCCGGGAACTACAATCATATCAAGACCAACAGAGCAAACTGCAGTCATACATTCAAGCTTTGTAATATCAAGGTAGCCGTTCTCTGTTGCGGCAATCATTCCTGCATCTTCAGAAACAGGAATAAATGCTCCTGAAAGACCTCCAACTCTACTTGAGGCCATTACACCGCCCTTTTTAACTGCATCATTCAGCAGAGCAAGCGCAGCGGTTGTACCGTGACAGCCACATCCCTCAAGTCCCATTTCTTCAAGGATATATGCAACAGAGTCCCCAACAGCAGGAGTAGGAGCAAGTGAAAGGTCAACAATACCAAAGGGTACATTCAGTCTTTTGCTTGCCTGCTGTGCAACAAGCTGACCCATTCTTGTGATTTTAAAAGCAGTTTTCTTTACAACATCTGCAATCTGGGAAATGTTGTAGTTGCCGCACTTTGTGAGAGCAGCACGCACAACACCAGGTACTGATACACCAACATTTATAACCTTATCTGCTTCTCCAACACCGTGAAAAGCAC
>JAFLUK010000095.1 GCA_022508865.1 Oscillospiraceae bacterium
ACTTGAACCTGCGGCATCTTGGTCCCAAACCAAGCACTCTACCAAACTGAGTTACACCTCGATAGTTATTCAATTTTTCTGCTGTTGTGGTCAAACATGTGGTCAAAGGCGGTTTTTTGCTTGACCTTATGAAAAGTGAAGTCTCAAAAAATTCAGCTTTTATGCGGGGTTTCGAAGTTGTTGCTTTAACGAAAAGGCAAATTGCGTACACGCTCCCAAACCAAGCACTCTACCAAACTGAGTTACACCTCGATTTTTATTCGATTTTTTTCATGCTTGATTATTATATCCCAGGTGGGGGAAAATGTCAAGAGTTTTTATTAAATATAATTGCATAATTGTGAGGAATAGTTATGCGGGCAATTTTTGCCCGCATTTCTTTATTTTTATTCTTATTATTTGCTTATATCAGCTTACGGATTTTCTCTTTGAAATTTTCTATCTTATCGGAGTACCTGTCAACGATATATTTATTTGCTTCTTTTTCCTCAATATCGGGAAGTGGGGAAAGGATTGCTTTTTCCTTGCCGTATTTTCTTTCGATTGCTTTTGTTAGAAGATAGTCGCAAAGCTGGGGGTTTTTCGGCAGGAGAGGTCCGTGGAGATATGTGCCGATAACATTCTTGTACACAACACCCTCGTATCCGCTTTTGCCGTCGTTACCCTTTCCGTAGACAACCTTACCAAGGGGTTTATTGGCATTAATATATGTTCTTCCGCCGTGATTTTCAAAGCCTACTATGGGCATTTCAAATAAATCACTTTGAATAAAAATATTGTTTATCAGTCTGCCCTTTTCCTGAACGGTGTACATATCCACAATGTCGAGCCCTTCAATTCTACCTTCGTCAGTTTCGTAATATTTACCCAGCAGCTGATAGCCTCCGCAGATTGCGATTACCACACCGTCGCTTTCAACATAAGCCTTAAATTCATCCTTGATTTCTTTAAGTCTGTTGCAAACCAGCATTTGTTCTCTGTCGGAGCCGCCGCCAAGCAGCACAATGTCAAGGGTGGAAAAGTCAATTTCTTCTTCTATGCCGAATGTTTTTACCTCTGCTTCAATGCCTCTCCATTTCAGACGTTGTACCATACACTGAATATTTCCTCTGTCGCCATAGAGGTTGAGCAAATCGGGAAAAAAATGTCCTATAGTAATTTTCATCACTGTTCACCCTCCATTCTCTTGAGAATATTCCTTGTGCTGTAAAGGCCGGTATAGTTAACAAGCACATACAGATTACCTGTACCATTATTGATTTTATTTCTGATGGCAGTTTCTATATTTGGCTCAAGGTGAGATGGGATATCAACATATTTTAGTCTTAACCGCATATCCTGACAGCGGATACCACTGACGGTAATTGACTTAATGCTTTGGTCTGTAAAGCGGTCAAAGTCCACGTCCCACAGCCAGCTAACATCATTGCCGTCCTGGTCCCGATCATTAATAAGGATAATAACATCCTTGTCCTTTGCATCAGCCATAACAGCATTAATGTTCTGATTAAAGCCGGCAGGATTTTTAGCAAGGTTAAGTTCAATATCAGTACCCTTAATTAGGAAATGCTCTATTCTGCCGTTTTCCGGGTTAAAGTTATCCAGCATTGACTGGAATCCTTCCATATTAACTCCTGAATGGCTTGCAACGGCATAAACGGCCAGTATGTTGTAAATGTTGTAAAAGCCCTTGTATTTTGCGCCGATATGCTTGCCGTCTACAGTAAATGCAAGGTGGTCGCCATGCTCAATTTTTGTTGCAGGATAATCAATCTCGGGTCTTTTGAAGCCGCATTCGGGACATTCATAGTCGCCAAGCTGGCTGTAATGGTAATAGTTATAGTGCATTTTTTTGCCGCACATAGCACAGAATCTACCCTCACGGATTTCGGCATCTTCAGCGGTATCAAACACTTTTTCGCTGATACCATAGGAGATAAAAGGATTGCCGCTTTTTTGTGCAAGAGATAATGAAAGGGGATCATCGCCGTTGATTACAAGTGTCATATTGGGAGCCATTTTTATGGACTTGCCAAGAATGTCCATCGTAATATCAATCTCGCCGTAGCGGTCAAGCTGATCACGGAAAATATTAGTCAGTACCATATAGTGGGGTTTAAGAGTTGGTAAAACTCTTCTTGTAGAAACTTCATCTATTTCTATGCAGGCATAGTCGGCGTCAAGGTTGCAATCCTTGTTTGTAGCAAGCACAAATGCTGACACAACACCATTGAGCATATTTGAGCCTGTTCTGTTGCAGATTACCTTTTTGCCCTGGGCCTGCAATGTGGTGCAAAGCATATTATTTGTGGTGGTTTTGCCGTTTGTTCCGCAGACAATATACACCTTTTCTCTGATTTGGTCAGAAAGGAGTTTTAGAATATCAGGTTCAATTTTGCGAGCTATCAGTCCTGCCCAGGTAACACCCTGTCTGCCCATTTTAAGACAAAGCTTTGCTACAAATTTTGCAAGTCTGATTGCCATTTTTCCTCTGAATGTCATAATAACCTCTTGATAATCTATAAAATAAATTTTCTTAATATTATACAGGAGATTGATGTAAATATCAATCCCGACGAGTAGAAAAAACCTTTGGTTAATTTGCCATAAAAGCTGAATATAAAAGGTTTGCACCATAATCAATCAGTGCTTATTCAATGGTATAAATCAGGTTTTCCCATTTAAGGTGAGTGCCCTCGTCAATATCAGGCGGTAACAGAGCCAAGGCAACCTGTAACAAATCGTTGTCAGCAATATCTGTCCTTTTTAAAAAACCGTAGTCGCCGCTGATTTTTTCTACAACGTAATAGTATGGACCCATTTTGTTTCTCCTTTATCCCTATGTGAGAGTTGCAATATAGTCAATAATTAAAAGATGTGCGGGGTAGTAAATATAGAATAAATACTTTATCCTCATTTTGCCTCTTTTTCCGTTGTAAAGAGCAAGAGGTATAAGGGAAAGCAGACCCCACCACTGTATTTCGGTAAGTGAGAGTGCAAGTACAACTGTTCCCGCTGTGGCAAGAATAAACCTTATATCCCGTCTGTCAGAAAGAGAGATTATTACAGGAAGCATTATACCGAAAAATCTGTAGTCAATGTGGTAGTTTGTGTCCGATAAATACAGGGGTAAAATTTCGCACAGGAAAAGTGCCCACAATATGACTGAAAAAGGCAATATCCACCCAAAAGGATTAAAGCAGTTATTCTTTGCCCATTGTATTGAAAATATTATTAAAATTGAAATGCTGAAGGTAATCAGCACACCCATATACAGGCTATTATCTGCTATGTAGTAGACAATCTGGCATAATGTTCCCAATAAAAAAACAGAGAAAAAATATTTCAGCTTGTTCCTTGTATAACGACAGCCCTCGGCTATCATGTAGGAGAATAGCGGAAAGGATATTCTGCCAATTATCCGGAATATATAAATATCGGGAAAAAAGTTTACTCCAATATGGTCTATTGTCATTGTTACAAGGGCAATTATTTTTATGGCATTTCCGCTTATAAATCCCTTTTGAAATATTTGAAAAATTTTTTGTTGTTTATTGCCGGTCAGAGTTTTATTGCTCATAGGCACATCTGTAAAATCTTTTTAATATCCTGCTGATTAAGGGGCTTAAAGCCCATAAGAACACTGTTCTCACAAGCTTTTTTAGACATAATGTCAAAGTGAGTTTCGTCAATGCCGATTTCTGTCAGGGTGCTTTTAAGTCCTGAAGTTTTGAAGAAAAAGTCTGAAAGCATTTCTATACTCTTTTTTGCAATTTCCATAGGCTCAAGGTCGGCATCAATACCAAAAACATTTACACCGAACTGAACATATTTTGAAACAGTTGTTTCATCAAGGCAGTACTCCATCCAGCGAGGTGTAACAATTGCAAGTCCCAGACCGTGGGTGATATCGTAGTATGCAGAAAGCTCATGCTCAATGGGATGGCATGTCCATTCCTGCTGTTTACCGCCGTTTACAAAGCCGTTAATAGCCCAGCTTGATGTCCACATAAGGTTTGCCCTTGCTTCGTAGTTTTCGGGTTCTTTCATTGCAATTGGTGTGTACTTGATGATGGTTTTCATCATACCTTCCATAAAGCAGTCCAGCATATACAAATCCTTGTTCATATTAAAGTACACTTCAATTATGTGTGACATCATATCAGCAGAGCCGCAGGCTGTCTGATAGGGGCTTACTGTGTATGTAACTGTGGGGTCAAGGAATGAAACCTTTGGCAAAAGGGGTGGTGCAAGTCTGCCGATTTTGTCATTAGTTTCAGGATTGCTGATAACACCGCCGCAGTCCATTTCAGAGCCTGTTGCAGACAGGGTAAGAATTGTAACAATAGGCAGAGCTTTTGCTATCGGCGCCCATTCACTGAGGAATGCCCATGGGTCATGGTCAACAAAGGCACCTGCCGCCATAAACTTTGTAGCGTCAAGTGTTGAGCCGCCACCCACTGCAAGGAGAACGTCAATATTCTCCTTTTTGCAGATTTCTGCACCCTTTCTTACAGAGTCTATTCTGGGGTTTGGTTCAATGCCTGAAAGCTCAAAAAGCTCAAGTCCTGCATTTTTAACTTCTTCCACTACAGCATCATAAAGACCTATTTTTTTAATGGAGCCGCCGCCATAGGTGAGAAGAACTCTTTTTCCGTATTTTGCAAGTTCTTTGCCAAGGTTGCCAAGCTGATTTTCCCCAAAGTATACCTTTACGGGAATATCATATACAAAGCTGTTCATTTGAAAAACTCCTTTTTAAATAAATATATCACAATTATAGCATTGCAGGTATTTTAATACAATAAATATTTGTCAAAATAAGAGAAAAAATATTTGCATTATAATTCTAATGTCTTATTGTGTTTTTTAAGAAAAGGATATATAATTGAAATGTATATGCAATAATTTGGAGGATATTATGAAAAAATCCGTAATTTTAAAATACATAACAGCCGCAGTGCTTGCCACTGTGCTAACAGTATTTGCATCTATATCTGTTATGGCAGAGGAAATGGTAGAATATAATGTTGAGGAAATCGGGGTTACTCTGTCACTGCCAAGTTCAATGACAGTGGTGACAAGGAGCACTTCCTCTGCTGATGAAGCACTGAAAAAGTATAATTCAAGTCTTGATAATTTTACAGAACTGGGTGTGTATTTGCAGGCCTATTCAAGTGATGATAAAAGGATTTTTACATTAACTATGAATCAGGATGATAACAGCAAAGAGGTGGATAATTATAATAAGCTTGATGATACCCAGCTTGCAGAAATTAAAGAAAGCTATAATTCTGCCCCAACCTGTGAAAGCTGTTCAATGGATAAATACAATGACATTATCTATTTTGATTCTATTATTTCAAGCACCGACGATAAAGGGAACACAATTCATATAACCCAAGCTGATACGGTGGTGGACGGAAAATACTATCATTACATACTGCAGTCAAATCAAGGTGAAATTAAAGAGGAAGACAAAGCCCTTATGACATCTGTGCTGGAGAGTGTAAAATATGCAAAGGGTATGGAAAAAGAAACTGACAGTGCAATTGTCACCTTTATAATTGTTGTGGCAACAGTACTTGGTGTGCTTGTGGTAGCTTTTATTATATTTATGACAATTAAAAAGCGAAGAAGAGAAGCCACCCTGCAAGCAATTGACAACAAGCTGTATGAGGACGACAGAAAAGAAAGACTAAACAGAGAAAA
>JAFLUK010000096.1 GCA_022508865.1 Oscillospiraceae bacterium
CTTTCTATCAGTGTTTTGTATTTTGAGCATTTAATTATTTACAAGAATTATAGGTGATAGGACTGTAATATTGGTAAAGAAATTGTAACCAAAAATTACAAAATATTATGGTTTTGACACTTGCTAACCACAATATATTGTGGTATTATAGGTGTACACCCAAAAAAGAATGTTAATTTCAGAAAAGATTAATATATAAATTCAGAAGATATAAAATACAGGAGGATTATAATGGAAATTAATGTAAAAGGAAATTTAAGCCGGAATGAAATAGATGCATATGTAAATCAGGTTAAAGAGAATAATCCTGATAAGTACATTAAAACTGTTGATTTGTCAGTTGACGGAGAGTTTGTTGATGTAAAGTTTACATATGATGAAATTCCATTTGAAAGAATCAGAAGAATTACAGGTTATCTTGTTGGTACAGTTGACCGCTTTAACAACGCAAAGCGTGCAGAGGTAGAGGACAGAGTTAAACACACAGTTGCCTGTGAAGTTTGCTCTATGGAAGAAATTGCATAATTCTTTTAGTGAATAAAAATTGTTTTATAGAGAATCCTAAAAGTAAAAGACCTTTCCCAAAGAGGAAAGGTCTTTTCTTATATTTTATAAAAAATAATCAGAGATTGCTTAAATAATTAATAATTTCCCCGGCAATGGTCAAACCTACAACAGAGGGTACAAATGCAGTACTGCCGGGAATTCTTTTACCCCCATTGTTATTGTCAGCGCCCATGGGAGTAAGTGGCTGTTCCTTGGAATATACAACCTTCAGCTTTTTTATCCCTCTTTTTTTAAGCTCCTGCCTCATAACACGGGCAAGGGGACATACCGAAGTTTTGTAAATATCAGTAACCTCAAAGCCTGTAGGGTTAATTTTATTTCCTGCACCCATTGAGCTGATTATAGGTGTATGTGTTTCCTCACAACTGATAACAAGCTGAATTTTACCTGTTACTGTGTCAATGGCATCAACAACATAGTCGTACCGGGAAAAATCAAAATTCTTTGCAGTTTCAGGCAAAAAGAAAGTGTTGTATGTATTTACCTTTATATCGGGGTTAATTTCCAAAGCACGTTCTTTTGCAACATCTACCTTGCTTCTGCCGATAGTTTTTGTGGTTGCGATAATTTGTCTGTTTATGTTGGATGGGTCAACAGTGTCTTTATCTATCAAATCAATAGCGCCTATACCACTGCGTACAAGGGCTTCCACAACATACCCTCCGACACCGCCGACCCCAAAGACAGCCACTCTTGAATTTTTCAGATTTTCCATTGCCTTCTTGCCGTATAAAAGCTCTGTTCTGATAAAAATATCTTCCATCTCGTTCACCTTTATTAATTACTATACTGTATATAATAACACAGTATAGAGCGTAACTCAAGAAAAAAGGTTGTTATAATATAATGTAAAGGGAAATTATAATATAATGCGGTTATTAAAAAAAACAAAGAGGAATATTGACAAAATATTAAATATTTTAGCACTAAACCACATATATGCAAATTATATCTAATTTTTTAAAATAATTATAAAAAACTATTGTAATTGTATAAAGAATGTGGTATTATTTTCTTAACATAGAAGCAATGGTGAATTTGCTTTTATAGCGTATATCCGTCGCATTACGGGTAAAAATATTTTTACAAAAGGAGAAAAATATGAAAAAATCAATTTTTAAAAGAGCTGCGGCTCTTGCAGTAGCAGGTGTTCTTACAGCATCTTGCCTTGCAGGCTGCGGCGACGACAAAAAAGAAGCCGCCGGTGCAAACGGCGACGCAAAAAAAGGTTCAGTTTATTATTTGAACTTTAAGCCTGAACAGGACAAGGCATGGCAGGATCTTGCCAAGAAGTACACTGAAGAAACAGGCATCAAGGCAACAGTAAAGACTGCTGCAGAAGGCACATACGAATCAACTCTTACAGCAGAGATGGACAAGAAAGAAGCTCCAACACTGTTCCAGGTTAACGGCCCTGTTGGTCTTGCTAACTGGAAGGAATATTGTGCAGATTTAAGCGATTCCGATGTTTATAAGGAACTCACATCTCAGGACTTTGCTCTTAAGGAAGGCGACGCTGTTTACGGTATCGCATATGTTATCGAATCATATGGTATCATCTACAACAAGACACTTCTCCAGAAGTATTGTGATTCTGACTTTGCAACAGTTAAGTCTATTGACGACATTAACAGCTTTGACAAGCTGAAGACAGTTGCTGACGAAATCCAGGCAAACAAGGATGCTCTCGGCGTTAAGGGTGCATTTACATCAGCAGGTATGGACAGCTCATCTGACTGGAGATTTAAGACTCACCTTGCTAACCTTCCAATCTACTTTGAATATAAGGACGAAGGTATTGGCACAACAAAGGAAATCAAGGGCACATACCTTGACAACTACAAGAAGATTTGGGATCTGTACATCACAGACTCAACATGTGAACCAACTGACCTTGCAAGCAAAAAGGGTACAGACGCTGAAACAGAATTTACTTCAGGCGAAGCTGTATTCTTCCAGAATGGTAGCTGGGAATATGGTATGGCAACAGAAGCAGGTATGAAGGATGACGATCTGGGTATGCTCCCAATCTACATCGGTGTAGGCGACGAAGCTAACCAGGGTCTCTGCACAGGTTCAGAGAACTATTGGTGTGTAAACAGCGAAGCTTCTGCTGACGATCAGGCTGCAACTCTTGACTTCCTCAAGTGGTGTGTAACAAGCGAAGCAGGTACAACTGCTCTTGCTGACGATATGGGCTTTGTAATTCCTTTCAAATCTGCTAAAGAAGCAACAAACAAATTCGTTGCTATTGATACAGAACTCACAGCAGCAGGCAAAACACCTGTAAGCTGGAACTTTACAACAATGCCAAGTGAAGATTGGAAAAACGGCGTTGGTACTGCTCTTACACAGTATGCTGCAGGTACAGGCGAGTGGGACGATGTTGTAAAGGCATTCGTAGACGGCTGGAAAACAGAGTACGCAAAGCAGGGTTAATTTTAACCATAGTTAATTTATAACTTTTTTGGTTAGGGGGCGGTTTTGCCGCCCCCTTTAAAGTAAGTAAAATCGGTGATTTTTGTTTTAAAAATACGAAAAAGCAAAAAACTAATCACATAGCTTACTTATTCTAAATAGAAAGGCAAAATATTATGTTCAGGAAACCTAAAAGAAAATTGTATTTTCTAATATTTGTTCTTCCGACTCTTGCCGCATTTCTGATAGGTTTTGTTTATCCTTTTTTTGATGGAGTTTATCTGTCGTTCTGTAAATTCAGAACAACAAGCCACACAACCTTTGTAGGGTTTGATAACTACGTTCAGGCTTTTAAAAACGAAGGGTTTATACACTCATTTTGGTTTACCGTTCTTTTTGTTATTGCCTCCGTAGTTTTGATAAATTTAATTGCATTCTTTGTTGCATATGCTCTTACATTGGGTATCAGAGGCTCCAATGTGTTCAGAACAGTATTTTTTATGCCAAACCTTATTGGCGGTATTATTCTGGGTTATATCTGGCAGTATATCTTTAATGCAATTCTCCAGAATTATGGTTCAAACCTTGCTCTTGATGCAAAATACGGTTTTTGGGGACTTATAATACTGATGTGCTGGCAACAGGCAGGTTATATGATGATTATTTATATAGCAGGCTTCCAGAGCGTTCCTCACGATTTGTACGAGGCGGCAAAAATCGACGGCGCAGGCAAAGGACAGCTCCTCAGAAAGGTTACTTTGCCCATGATGATGCCTTCCATTACTATTTGCACATTCCTTACACTTACAAACTCCTTTAAGCTGTTTGACCAGAACCTTGCACTTACAAACGGTGCGCCCGGTGTAGTATCAGGCGATGGTACTACCATATATCAGACAGAAATGATGGCGCTGAATATATACAAAACATTCTATGCTAACCAGAATTCCCGTGGTGTTGGTCAGGCTGAAGGCGTAATATTCTTTGTAATTGTTGTAATTATAGCACTTGTTCAGCTATACTTTACACGTAGGAAGGAGGTTCAGCAGTAATGGCAAAGGTAGTTGCTAAGAAAAAGGAGAAAACTCCCAAGAAAAAGCAAACCCTGGGTATGAAAATTCTTACAGTTCTTTTCTCTGTAGTTTCTATATTTTACATTGCTCCGGTTTTCTTTGTTGTTATGAACTCCTTTAAAAACAATGGTGCAATCAGCAGTAGATTTTTCGAATTTCCAAATCATGATTCTTTCATAGGATTTCAGAGCTACATCAAAGGTATGCTTTATGGAGGCGACCCATTCTGGAAAACCATTGTGTGGAGCTTTTTCATAACAATCGGCGGTGTATTTCTTATTCTTATTTGTACATCAATGTGTGCTTGGTATGTTCAGCGTTCCAATTCCATTGTTTGCAAAATAATCTACTACTTCTGTATTTTTTCAATGGTTGTACCCTTCCAGATGGTAATGTTCACATTATCAAAAACAGCAGATACACTGGACCTTAACACTCCTTGGGGTATCCTAATTATATATTTGGGATTTGGTGCAGGACTTGCGGTATTTATGTTTTCGGGATTTGTAAAATCAATACCAATAGAAATTGAAGAAGCTGCTGATGTTGACGGGGCAGGTCCCCTCAGAACCTTCTTCGGTGTTGTGCTTCCGATTATGAAGCCAACCTTTATTTCGGTTGCAATTCTTGAAACAATGTGGATTTGGAACGACTATCTCTTACCTTATCTTATCCTTGATAAGTCGTATAAGACAATACCAATTCACATTCAGTACCTCAACGGCAGCTATGGTCATACTGATACAAGTGCCATTATGTCACTTATTGTTCTCAGTATTGTTCCGATTGTAATATTCTATTTTGCTTGTCAAAAGTATATTATAGAAGGCGTAGTAGCAGGTGCCGTTAAGGGTTAAAGATTATAATAAAATCAAAGGCGACAGTTTTTTTCTGCCGCCTTTGTCTCTTTAAAAAATAAATTGAATTTTCTTTTGCATAATTCAGTTCTTCTGTTAATTTATAAGGTGATTCAGAAAGGATTAATCTATGAGCAACAAAATAATACTCAGTGCAGACAGTACTGTAGATTTGGGTAATGAGCTTTATTCACGATACAATGTTATAACTGTTCCTCTTCATATCATTATGAATGAAAAAAGCTATGAGGATTTAGTTAACATCACACCCGATGATATTTATGAGAATTTTAACAAAACAGGTACTTTGCCAAAGACCTCTGCCGTTAACTGTCAGGAATACATTGACGTTTTCAAACCTTATGTTGAGGATGGATATGAGGTTATACATGTTAATTTGGGCAGTGCGCTTTCTACTTCCTATAACCAGTGTTGTATTGCGGCAAAGGAGCTGGGGCACGTTTATCCGGTGGACTCCTGCAACCTTTCTACAGGTTCGGGACTTCTTGTGATAGAGGCTGCCAAAATGATAGAGAAAGGTATGTGTGCCGGTGATATTGTGTCTGAACTGAAAAAGCTTACATCAAAATGTCACGGCAGCTTTGTAGTGGATAAGCTGACATATCTCAAAGCAGGCGGCAGATGCTCCACCCTTGCAGCGCTCGGCGCAAATATGCTGAACATAAAGCCAAGAATTGATGTTGACAATACAGACGGCAGTATGAAGGTAGGAAAGAAATTCAGAGGAAAATTTAAAAGG
>JAFLUK010000097.1 GCA_022508865.1 Oscillospiraceae bacterium
GTGTCCTGAAAATTCCCTATACTATGTTGCCTGTGGTGCGGCGCTGTGTGCAGACAGCACCATCAGCTTTGATGAGGTTATTGACAGAGTAAGTCATTATACAGGCTCGGGCAACTTTGCCTTTAATCCACCTCTTTTCAGAAACGAAGAGGAATACAGGGAGTTTTCGGAAAGACAC
This sequence comes from Oscillospiraceae bacterium, assembly GCA_022508865.1. GTDB lineage: Bacteria > Bacillota > Clostridia > Oscillospirales > Acutalibacteraceae > Ruminococcoides. The sequence continues at coordinate 179 of JAFLUK010000097.1, forward strand.
GCAAAGGCAACTGTTAAGGAAGTGCCCTTGGCAGACTACAAGGGTAAGTGTTTTATAGGTATGGATGCAGGCTCAACAACCGTTAAAGCTGTTGTTATGGGTGAGAACGGAGAGCTTCTCCACTCAAAATACCTTCCAAACAGCGGTAATCCTGTGCCTATCATCAGGGAGTTTTTGCAGGAACTCTACTCTTTAAAACCGGATATAGAAATTAAAGCCTCTGCTGTTACAGGATATGGTGAGGATATTATAAAGAACGCTTTTTGTGTTGACTATGGTATTGTTGAAACTGTAGCTCATTTTACAGCGGCAAAGAGCTTTATGCCAGATGTTCAGTTTGTTATTGACATTGGCGGACAGGACATAAAATGCTTTAAGGTGCACAATGGTGCAATTGACAATATCTTTCTTAACGAAGCTTGTTCATCAGGCTGCGGCTCATTCCTTCAAACCTTTGCTAATGCTTTGGGTTACTCAATTCAGGATTTTGCAGCCTTGGGAATTTACGGAAAGCACCCTGTTGATTTGGGCTCAAGGTGTACTGTATTTATGAATTCTTCTGTTAAGCAGGCTCAAAAGGACGGCGCTACCATTGAGGATATTTCAGGCGGTTTGTCACTTTCTGTTGTAAAGAATGCGCTTTACAAAGTTATCCGAGCTTCCGGTCCCGACGAACTGGGAAGAAAGGTTGTTGTACAGGGCGGTACCTTTCTTAACGATGCAGTGTTGAGAGCCTTTGAGCAGGAAATGGGCGTAAATGTAGTTCGTCCTACAATTTCAGGACTGATGGGGGCCTATGGCGCGGCGCTTTATGCAAAGAGCAGAGTTCGGGACAAAGATGTAACAAGCTCAATTCTTGACAGCAAATCACTGGAAGATTTTGTACACAAAATCAGCGTTGTGAATTGCGGGCTTTGCAATAACAATTGTCGACTTACAGTAAACACTTTTGCCGACGGCAGAAAATTTATCGGCGGCAACAGATGTGAAAGACCTATTACCAAAAAGGCTCCTGACCAGAGTTTAAATATATATGAATACAAGCTAAAGGTGCTTGATGAATACAAAAGCGTAAAGGGAAGCAGGGGAAAAATCGGTATTCCCATGGGGCTTAATATGTTTGAGCTTCTTCCTTTCTGGCATAGATTTTTTACAGAGCTGGGTTTTGAGGTTGTTCGTTCACCATATTCTTCAAGAAAGCTGTATCAGCAGGGTCAGCAGACTATTCCAAGCGACACAGTGTGTTTCCCTGCAAAGCTGATACACGGTCACATTAAGGCGTTAATTAATGAGGGTGTAGATACAATTTTTTATCCTTGTCTTTCATATAACCTTAACGAAGATTTGGGTGACAACCACTATAACTGTCCTGTTGTTGCTTACTATTCAGAGGTTATTTACAACAATATGAAAGAGGTAAGAAATATTACCTTTATCAAGGATTACCTTGGTATCCACCGCAAAAAGGACTTTGCAAAAAAGGCTTATGAGGCTTTTGTAAAGTATTTCCCTGATATTACTCAAAAGGAAATTAAGAATGCCGCAAATGCAGCATATGAGGAATATGACAGTTACTTTGAAAAAATCCGCAAACGCGGTGATGAAATAATTGCTCAGGCAGAAAAAGAAGGCAAAACAATTATTGTGCTTTCCGGCAGACCATACCATGTTGATCCGGAGATTAATCACGGTATTGACAAAATGATTGGCTCCTTTGGGGTTGCAATTGTTTCCGAGGACTGCATTTCCAACAGGGTGGATAAATTCCAGGTGGGAGTTCTTAACCAGTGGACATATCACAGCAGACTGTATGCGGCTGCAAAATATGTCAGCGAAAGAGAAGATATGAATCTGGTTCAGCTGGTATCCTTTGGATGCGGTGTTGACGCTATCACTACAGATGAGGTTAGAGATATTCTGGAGCAAAAGGGCAAGATTTATACACAGATTAAGATTGACGAAATTACAAACCTGGGAGCTGTAAAGATAAGAATACGTTCACTTCTTGCAGCAATAGGCAGAGAATAATTAATAATATTATATTGCAAAGATAATTTTTTATTGGGAGGTTTTGCTTGTGGCAAAACTGGTTTATGATAAAGACGGACGTCTGATGTATACAAAAGAAATGAATGACGAGGGGTACAAAATCCTTGTGCCTATGATGATGCCTGTACACTTTGGTATTCTTATGGATGCATTCAGGCACGAGGGCTACGATGTGGAGCTTCTTGATACTGACGGTCCCGAAATTGCACAGACAGGACTGAAATATGTTCACAACGATACCTGCTATCCCGCATTGTTGGTTATAGGTCAGCTGATAAATGCATTGGAAAGCGGTAAGTACGATTTGAACAAAACTGCCCTTATGATTACACAGACAGGCGGCGGGTGCAGAGCTTCTAACTACATACATTTGTTGAGAAAGGGTCTTAAAAAGGCAGGTCTTGAGCAGATACCTGTAATTTCTCTTAACCTGTCAGGATTAGAAAAGAATCCCGGCTTTAAGATTACCCTTCCTCTTATCCGCAGAGTTATTGCAGGTCTTGTTTACGGAGATGTGCTTATGACCCTTCGTAACCAGACTAAACCTTACGAAATAAACAAAGGAGAGTCCGAGTCCCTTGTGGAGAAGTGGCAGAATAAGCTGGCTATGGACTTTAACAAGGGCAAAAGCTACCGCTTCAAGGAAATGGAAGGTATTCTCGACTCTATCTGCAGTGATTTTTCTAAAATAAAGAAAAATAACGAAAAGAAAATCCGAGTAGGCGTTGTGGGAGAAATCTATGTAAAATATGCCCGACTTGGCAATAACGATTTGGAGCAGTTTCTTTTTGATCAGGGCTGTGAAATTTGTCTTCCCGGTGTTATGGGTTTTGCCGCATTTAAGATTGACAACCGCATTGAGGACATTAAGCTGTACGGCGGAAGTAAGGCGAAGAAAAAGGTTTGTGAAGTGCTTCTGAACTACGTTTCAAAGACAGAAGATATGATGATAGAGGCAACGAAAAAATACGGTTTTCAGCCTCCTGCAAAGTATGCCCACACAAAAAGTCTTATTGACGGAGTTATCGGCTTTGGCTCAAAAATGGGTGAAGGTTGGCTTCTTACAGCGGAAATGCTGGAGCTTGCAGAAACAGGCTTTGAAAACATTGTATGCACCCAGCCCTTTGGCTGTTTGCCTAACCACATTAACGGCAAGGGAATGATTAGAAAAATTAAGGAAATCAACCCAAAGGCAAATATTGTTGCCATTGACTATGACCCGGGCGCGCCAAGAGTTAATCAGGAAAACAGAATTAAGCTTATGCTTGCAGTAGCCAGAGAAGAGCTTGACAAACGCATAAAGGTTAAGGAAAACGGAAAAAAGCAAAAAATCACAGTTTGATTCAAAATCATCAAATGAAAAAACCACCCACTCACAAAAAAGTGAATTGGTGGTTTTATATTTTACCAAAAAATATCATTCATTATAATCGTTGTAGTAATAATTATAATTACCCTTTTTGCCGGACTTTTTGATAGCTGTTGTGCTTGTGCCGGTAATACGTTCAAAGGTGTTTTTTATTACGCTTTTATGCTGTTTTTTCGGCTTGTACTTTTTCAGTGCCTCTTGGTCACCCAGCTCTGCCGCCTTTCTCATATAATGGTTGGCCTTGGCGCTGTCCTTATCAAAGCCGTTTTTGCCGGTTTTGTAGTACTTGCTGACAGTTTTGTAAAAGGAGATAAGCCAATCTGTAACATCCTCAACACCAAGTCTGGAGGCTCTTTTCAGATAGCTGTTTATTCTCTTGTAGTTGCTGTGGTTAATACCGTCATTTATCATTTCCAGCGCTTTTTCTTTGTATTCCTCAGCATATTCTTTGAGCAAATCAGGGTCAAGTTCTCTTGCTTTCTTTAAATACTCGGCAGACTTTTGCTTGTCCTTAATAAATCCGTTGACACCGTGTCTGTAGTTAAAGTAGCAGTTAACATAGGTGATAATTAAATTTTTTGCAGCTTCTTTGTTGCCGCATTTGATTGCTTTCAGATAAAAATCCTCTGCCATTTCATAATTTTTTTGCACGCCCTCTCCGTTTTGATATTGCAAACCGTATTGGTTATAAATAATACCAAGATTTTCAAGAGAATTTTCGTTGCCGTGATCTGCCGCCTTGCAAAAATATTCTTCAGCCTTAATAAAGTCAGGGTTAACTTCTTCTGTGCCGTTGTAGTAGTAAATGCCAATCTGGTTGTAAAGAACAGAAAGATTTTTCTTTGCATAGGTGTTGCCCAGCTCGGCGGCACGTTTAAAGAACTTTTCTGCAGTTTCTAAATCTTTTTCCACACCGCTACCGTTAAAGTACAGTGTGCCCTGTTGATTATAGTAGTTACCCAGCTTTTCGGCAGCATCCTGATTGCCAAGGAGAGATGCTTGTTCCAGAAGTTCTGTATTGTTTTCCTGTAGACCCTCTTGAAGATAATGCTGACCCAACAGGTCTTTTGCCTCTTGGCTGCCAAGGTTTGATGCCTTGTTAAGATAAGAAATTTTTTCTGCATTTTCACAGGACAGGCTCTTTTTATAATAGCAATCGCTTAAAAGTATCTTTGCTTCCTTACAGCCGTAATCTGCTGAACAAATAAGATTTTCTATTGCTGAATCAAGATTATTCTGATTGTAGGCAGATTTGCCGATAGAAAAATAAACCTGTGCAAGTTCCTGTTGAGCGTTAGAGACACCCATTTCCAAAGCCTTTTTCAGACAGGATTTTTTCTTTTCGGGGTAAAAGTCAAGGGGAAGCAGACAACCAAGACGATAATAAATGTGGGACAGCTCATCTTTTTCAAAGGAATCGGTTTTTTCAAGGCACTTTGAAAAATACTTAAGAGCATTTTCTGCTTTGTTATTGGTGTCGTAAAAACGGCCGAGAAAAAGTATTGCGTCGGAATGATTTTTTGCAGCAGCTTTCTCTAAAAGTACAAGTCCGCTATTTATGTCAATGTCTGTTCCGTAGCCGTTGCAAAGCATAGCGCCTGCCTTAAAGCAAGCCTGGCTGTTATCATTTTCGGCAACAGCAAGATAAATTTCCAGCGCAGGCTGATACTTTTTTTCGCTATAACAAAGGTCTGCCTTTTCCAAAGCCGCTTTGCCGTCAATTATTCCAAGTCTGATTCTGTCAATATCCGTAAGAGGATAGGCGCAATTAGGACAAGCAACAGCCTTGTCGGAAAAGGACTTTCCGCATTCCGGACAATTAATAAGAGCCATTTTGAAATTCCCCATTTTCCCATTTTATCTATCATATATTATA
>JAFLUK010000098.1 GCA_022508865.1 Oscillospiraceae bacterium
CCAACTTGAGAAGAACCATTCCAAAGCTGGAATCTGAAACTGGACGCATTGTAAACGTCGCTTGGGAAGTTACCAACAAATATGCCCTTTTCCATACCGTACTTATCGTTATCGGTAGTATCATATACCATATCTTCTGTATAAGATTTACCGCTTATTGTATAGGTACAGCGCATTGTATATTTATCATTAAATGTTGACTTATAGTTATCATGTGTACATTCAAGATATGGCTTAAAAGCATCAAGGTGTCTTAAATCCGCATAGAGAGGATTCTTGGGCTGTACAGTTGTAACTGTAAGGCTCTGGGTGTCTGCATCATAAATAATATATACAGTTGTTGTGCCTGTTGATTTGATAGCAGAGTCAGAACTAACATACAGATTATCCTGAGCAGCTTTACCCTCTGTCATAGTTTTTGTTGTTGTGTCGCCTGTGGCAAGCCAATAACCACCTGAAGCAAGGGTAACATCCTTACTACCCTCTTCAAATTTCACAAGAGACATAGGAAGTTCTTCGTATTTATATGAAGAAAGTGTGATTGAATATGTTGCCTCGAACTTCTTTGTAGCTGAATTATACTTTAGGATAACGTTAGATAAAGGATATATACCTGTGGTCTGATCACCAACGTTACCGCCGATTAAAAGCTTGTAGCCCTCTGTTGGGTCAGGCTCTTCGTCTTGTGATTTTACAATCCAAGAAAGTACTTTTGTAGAACTGTTCCAAGTGTATGTAATTACATCGCCATCAGTAACACCGGATACCCACCACTTTGGTTGATTTCTGGGATTACTATCACCAGAGAGAGGACCCGCTGTACCGGATGATGCATTATTGCTTGTCGGACGATAGAGATTTGTACCATCAGACATTACGACATACTCGTCTTTTGTTGCAGTATATGTTAATACATATTCTGTAGTTGAACCACTCTTAAGTGTAAACTGATATGTGGAATTACTAAGGCTATCTACATCGCTACCATTGATGTAACCACATAAATACCAAGTTGAACCTGTACTTGTTCCACCTTTGTCTGCAGTACCCCAAACAAAGTTTGTACTTGGGTTATAGTGGATAGTAATAGGGTAGGAATATCCTGATGACAAAGCGGTAACTTTAAAATCATTAAAATTCCAATTACCGTCATTTCCACCGGACATTGTACAACCTGTGCATGCACCGAGATATGCATTAGTATTATTACTTGATGAAGATGTAGAAGAAATAATAAAATTTTTGTTCAGATAATTTGAATTAGGGAATGTATAGGTGTAATCAGTGGATGACACACAAGTCATCTTTTGTCCCGCCCAGTTAGTGTTATTAAAATCACCACAAATATAGTAGGCAGCGTCAGTCAACTTGAAGCAGTTACCATTATTATAATAAATGTTAAATGTTACAACGGAAGCAGTTGATGGAACATAATATGAACACATATCACCTGTTTCACCGTTTTGCCAATCCATTTTGTACTCGGTATCTTTACTAATTGACCCATTATTATTAATTTTTTGTCCTTTTCTGCCATTTTCATCGGCCTGAACTTTAAGTTTGATGGTAGTATTTCTATAGTTAGTCAAATCATAAGTTGAAGTACCTGATGAACCGCTGATTGATGCTTCACCAATATATGAAGTACCATTACTCTCAAACAAATAAATGTACCAATTCGAGATGTCGCCTGATTTATTCAGGTCTACGTTGGCGCCGGCAGAATCTACGTCCTTTGAGGCAGATGAAGAGTCTACAGTTTTTGACGCAGAAGAATCTTCTGTAGACACTTGTGCGGCAGAAACATTCATTGTAAACAATGAGACAACCATCATTGCAACAAGGACAAAGGAAATAAGGCTTTTGCCTGATTTAATAAATTTGCCTTTCATATTTTACCTCCTTTTTTAGTAGAAAATGTGATAACGTGTACTAATAAAACGGGAATTTTATCGTCTGACCGCCGAGAATGGATATCCTTATTTTTACCGAGACTTAACAAACAAAAATAGTGACAAAAAACATAAGACATTTTTGTTTATGTTGCACGATAAAAATAATAAAAAAATCCAAACAACCTGAAATTAGATACACATACACACACTAATTTACTCTAAAAATATAACACTATTCCAAATAAAATTCAAGCACAATACACAAATTTGTATTATCTTTGTGGAAAATAACAAAATATATATTGCAAACTTGTGCATATTGATATATCTTTGCTCAATATATATCACAACTAGTAATAAGATTGTAACTAATACACAATATATTGTAATTATAAAACATTATCAGGAGCAGACTAGTTAACAAAAAAACGACCTTCTGATGAAGGTCGTTTGATTAGATGTTAATATCAGTCGCTTGTGTATGGGAGAAGTGCAAGGTGTCTAGCTCTTTTGATTGCAACTGTAAGCTCTCTCTGGTGAGCGGCGCAAGTACCTGTTACACGTCTGGGAAGAATCTTTGCTCTTTCTGACATATAACGACGAAGTCTTGCAATATCCTTGTAATCAATCTTCTCTACTTTATCTACACAAAAGCCGCAAACTTTTTTGCGTGACTTTCTGCCACGATTTGGTCTTTCTGCCATTGTAGTAAGTCTCCTTTATTAAATTCGGTTAAATTTTTCTTGATTATGCTAAATCAGAATGGTAAATCATCATCTAAAGGCATTTCTTCAAAATCAGAGGCTGAACCATTGCTGTAGCTTGGTTGAACAGGCTGCTGTGGCTCGTAATCCATCTGCTGGGGCTGATAACCATTATTATAGCTATTGCCATAGTCACCGCGATTTGTCTGATCTCTTCTTTCGCCTGTGAATGAGATATTGTCTGCTACAACTTCTGTAACATAGCGGTTTGTTCCATCCTTAGCCTGATATGTTCTTGTCTGGAGCTGGCCTTCAATTGCAATCATTGAGCCTTTGCCAAAGTATCTGCAAACGAATTCTGCCTGCTGACGCCAGCACACAACATTGATAAAGTCTGTTTGGCGCTGTTCGCCCTGCTTGACGTAGTTTCTATCTACAGCTAATGAAAAAGATGTTACCGAAACACCGCTTGAAGTTGTTTTTAATTCCGGGGCTGCTGTTATGCGACCCATAAGTATTACTCTGTTTAACATAGTTCTGTTCCTTTCGTTGTTCGGCATATGCCTACTTCTGAATTATTCGATTATGCTTCTTTCTTGATGATTAATGAACGGATAACGCCGTCAGTAATCTTGTAAATTCTGTCGAGCTCTGCAGGGAATTCTGCTGTTGACTCAAAGTTAATGAGAACATAGTAGCCTTCTGCTTCCTTGTTGATAAGGTATGCAAGCTTACGCTTACCCCATTCATCAACTTCCTGCAGTGTGGCATTCTTCTCAATTAAAGCTTTGAACTTTTCGATGGTATTCTGAATGCCCTCGTCACCGAGTTTCATTGAAAGTACCATAACTGTCTCGTACTTAGCTGTTACTGCCATTTTCTGCACCTCCTTTTGGACTTAATTGGCGTGGGTTTCCTCCACGCAAGGATTGTGTGACTTCTACACACATTAGTTTATTATACCAAAAAATCAAAAATTGTCAATGTTTTCTACTATCATTTTAAAAATTTCTTCCAATCGGTGTGTATCGCCCTTGAGGTAGATGTAACCAAAAAGTGCTTCAAGTCCTGTTGCATTGTGATAATCTCCCACTGTGCTGTTTTTGGCTGTAGTTTTGGGAGAGGCATTCCTGCCACGCTTGAAAATTGAAGTTTCTTCTTCTGTAAGATTTGGAAGAATTTTTTTGATTGCCTCCGACTGACTGCGGCAATTTACTATTTTTACTTTTTCTTTGTTAAGCTCCCCCACAGGACGATTAGCCTTGTCCACTAAATACTCTCTGACAAGAAGGTCGTATACTCCGTCGCCCACAAAAGCTAAAGTAAGGGGTGATAACAGTTTGGGGTTGGTTTTTTCATTTAGTAGTTTGTTCATAGTTATTCTTCTTATTAGTTGTATTGGTTAATTACTCTACAAAGTCAAATTCAACATCATAGATTGAAACTGTGTCGCCCTCGTTAATACCGGCAGACCGAAGGGCATCTATTACACCGCCGTTGATAAGGACACGCTGAAAATAGTTAACGCTTTCGTAATCGTCAAAATTTACCGACTTCATTACCTGTAGGAGCCAGTCGCCCTCTACAAAGTAGACGTCTTCCTGAACAGTGATTTTTACTTCGTGACGGTTGATTTCTTCGGCGGGAATAATCGGCGCAGGCTCGGGCTCAAATTCTCTGATTGGCGGCAGTTTGCTTAATGTTTCAAGAGTTTTATTGAGAAGGGCATCTACGCCGTAGTGGATTTCTGCCATTATTGGGAAAAATGAATAACCTTGGTCTTCTACATATTTTCTGAAATCATCAATTTGCTCATCTGTAGCCATATCGCACTTATTTCCTGCTACAAGCATTTTGCGTTCTGCAAGCTCGGGATTGAACTTTTTCAGCTCATTATTTATGGCAACAAAGTCTTCTTTGGGATCTCTGCCCTCACTGCCGCTGACATCAACTATATGAATGAGCATACGGCATCTCTCTACATGACGAAGGAACTGATGGCCAAGTCCTACACCCTCCCATGCACCTTCTATCAGTCCGGGAATATCTGCCATTACAAAACTGTTGCCCTCCCCCATTGAGACTACTCCAAGGACGGGAGTGATGGTTGTGAAGTGATAGTTGGCAATCTCCGGCTTTGCCTGACTTACAACAGACACAAGTGTGCTTTTTCCAACATTCGGGAAGCCTACAAGTCCAACATCTGCAAGAAGCTTAAGCTCAAGAATAACTGAAAATTCTTCACCCGGAAGGCCGGGCTTTGCAAAGCGTGGGGTTTGTCTGGTTGGAGTTGCAAAATGCACGTTTCCCCAGCCGCCCTTGCCGCCTCTGGCTACTACAACAGGTTCTTTACCTGAAACATCTGCAAGTATTCTGCCTGTTTCTTCCTCTTTTACTACTGTTCCTATTGGTACTCTGATAATAAGGTCAGGTGCTTTTTTACCGAACTTTCTGCCTGAACGTCCGTTTTCGCCCTTTTGGGCTGCATATTTTCTTTTGTATCGGAAATCTGCCAGTGTGGAAATGTTGCTGTCTGCCAGAAAAACAACATCGCCTCCTTTGCCGCCGTCGCCGCCGTCAGGACCGCCGGAGGCAACGTACTTTTCCCTGTGAAAAGAAACTGCTCCGTCCCCTCCATCACCGGCTTTGATTTTTATTTTTGCTACATCTACAAACATTTTTCTGTTCCTTTTCTGTATTTTAATCCTTAAATAGAGGCTTTATATCCTCTACTATTTTTTCATCAACTCTGTATTTTTTTCTCTTGTATTTGAATCCGATGGAAGTGAACAACAGGGTAAGTCCTATGAGTACAATAATTATACCTGTTAAAATTCTGTCG
>JAFLUK010000099.1 GCA_022508865.1 Oscillospiraceae bacterium
AGTTTTTATAACGGGTAAAGAAGATGGGGCTTATTTCCATGCTCAAACCAGAAGTAATGGTACCGGAAATATTATTATAATTATATATGGTGATGTTGACCTAGATGGCGAAGTAAGCTATAATGATGCCACATTGGTGAGTCAGTATGTTAACAATACAGTTCAATTATCGACACAACAGATGGTATTGGCTGATGTTAATGGAGATGGTTATGTAGATAATGACGATGCTACACTGATTGTAAGTTATGTCAACGGCAATATCAATCAATTTCCTGTTGAATACTAGGAGGTGCTTTTATGAAAAAATTATTATCAATCCTTATATCAATACTTATTTTCTGTTCAGCAGTATTGGGTGCAACTGTTTATGCAGAATCAACTCAAGGAGAGAAAAAGGAATTGACCGTTACTTGTATGGAGGGTCACGAAAGATACACGATAAAAGTTGGCTATGGGGAACATTTTAACAAGGTTTTTACCCCTGCAAAGGACATGACGATAGTTGGTCCGGCTGCTGTAATGGGTAATGATAAATATATATGGAATAATAGCAAGATTAAGGGCTCTTATGAGGTAGATATACCCTGTGTTACCGACAATGTTTTTATCGGCTTGCATTATAACAGCACAGTGCCGGAGCATATTGTGCAGGGTGATTATGGTTATGTAGGGCTTACTCACAACAATATGGCTAACGTATCCTTTTATCAGAGATTGAGTAATGGAACTGATTATCCTATAACTTGTCCTGTATACCGACAGGTTATCAGACCCGACAAGGAGATTGTTATAAAGCCTGACGAAGGATACGAAATTGTATCACTAAATGCCTATAAAGATAAAGATGCTGTGAAGGTAGAAGTAAAAAAATTACCTGATGGTTCATATATTTTAGATGGTGATTACATGTTTAACATGCACCTTGAGGGTGTAGTTGTTTCTGTTGAGTCGGAAATAAAGGCAAAAGAAATCACCCTTTCGGCAAATAAGGCCGCCATTGACGTAGGCAAAACAAAAACTTTAAAAGCAACTATATCACCAAGCGATGCTACAATTAAAGATGTTAAGTGGCAGTCAAATAACACAAAGGTTGCAACCGTTGACGAGAATGGCAAGGTAACTGCTGTTAAAAAAGGAACAGCCACAATTACCGCTACTGCTCTTGACGGTTCAGGTGTAAAGGCAAAATGCAGTATTACTGTAAAACAGCCTGTAAAGTCAATTAAACTCAATGTAAAAACAAAAACAATTAAGGTTGGACAGAAGCTGAAAATCAAGGCAACGGTAAAGCCTGACAATGCCAATGACAAATATGTAAAGTGGATAGCAAATAACAATAAAATAAAATTGTCTGCTATAAAGACAAAATCAGGCAAATACAACACCGTAACGGCAAAAAAAGTTGGCAAAACAAACATTACCGTTAAACCAAACGACGGAAGCAAGATATCTGTAAGCTGTAAAATTACTGTTAAAAAGAAGTAAAATTCTATATTTCTATAAAGGTCACCGATTGTTTCTCGGTGACCTTTACTTTTTACCTGAAAAATCCTATTGACATTAACAAACAATTGTTCTATAATATACTCGAACAAAAATTCGATTATTGTTGTGAGATGATTATTTTGAGGACTATATTACATAGTGACTGCAACGGATTCTATGCAAGTGTAGAGTCTCTTCTCCACCCTGAACTGCGGGGCAAACCTTTGGCTGTTGCAGGAGATGCAGAAAACAGACATGGTATTATTCTTGCAAAAAATGAAGAGGCGAAAAAATATGGGGTTAAAACAGGTGAGGCTATCTGGATAGCAAAAAAGAAATGTCCTGAATTGCAAATTTCCGAACCACACTTCGACCAATATATGAGATATTCTAAACTTACAAAGCAAATGTATGCAGAATACACCGACAGGGTTGAATCCTTTGGTTTAGATGAGGCTTGGCTTGATGTGACGGGAAATAACCGAAGCGGCTATGAAATTGCCCGGGAAATCAAAGAAAGGGTAAAATACGAACTGGGAATTACTGTAAGCATTGGAGTTAGCTTTAACAAAATTTTTGCCAAGTTGGGTAGCGACTACAAAAAACCTGATGCAATTACAAAAATTGATTTTGAAGGAAAGGACAGCTATAAAACAAAAATATGGCAACTCCCTTGCGAGGATTTACTGTATGTGGGCAGAGCAACCAAGAAAAAACTGCACACAATGGGGATTTATACCATAGGTGATATAGCTGTTACCCATGTGAATATTTTAAAAAGTAATCTGGGCAAATGGGGCGAAACTCTCCACAGCTTTGCAAACGGACTTGACTCCTCCCCTGTTGCTCAATTTGACCAAAGACCTGATGTTAAGTCAATCGGCAACTCCACCACCACACCAAGGGATTTGTGCAATTACGAGGACACCAAAATGATTATCCATATTCTCTGCGACAGTGTGTCAAGGAGACTTAGGGAATCGGGATTCAGGGCAGGAACAGTGACAATTTCTGTAAGAGATAAGGAGCTTTTTTCATTTACAAGGCAGGGACAGCTAAAAAACTTTTCTAATCATACAAAGGATATCAGAGATAAAGCATTGGAGCTTTTCAGAAACAATTACAGCTTTAAAAAGCCTGTTCGGTCACTGGGAGTGTCTGTTTCCAAGTTGATTGCCGACTCTGCCCCATTGCAGCTTTCTTTTTTTGAAAGAGAAGACAAGCACATCAGGGAAGAAAATCTTGACAAAGCTCTTGACGGTCTCAAAAACAGATTTGGCAGTTTTGCAGTACGACCTGCTTTTTTGATGAAAGACGTAAATTTGTCCTTAATCAATCCAAAGGATGACCATATTATTCACCCTGTAGGGTACTTTTGATTTTTGAGGTTTGTATGAAGAAATATGTAAGTGTTACGGCAAAATTTGATGAGGACGGCAATCTGCTTCCTCTGACTATAAATTGGAATGACGGACGAAAATTTAATATTGACAAAATTACCGACATTCGCTTTGCAAGTTCTCTGAAAAGCGGTGGTACGGGAATGCGCTACACCTGCTCTATTGCAAACCACACAAGGTATCTTTATCTGGAGGATAACAGATGGTTTATCGAATCCACATAATTACTTTGTGCAGTAAAACACGAAAATTAAATAAAAAATAACACCCATCAAGAAAAACTCCTTGATGGGCTGTGTTAGTGGGAAATATCCTAATTAAATGATACTTCACCGGTTAGATTTATAAGTTAGAAACCCAGCTTATGCAAAAGCTTCTCTACATCGGTTGCTTTCAGAACTTTCCCCATAGATACAACTTTTTCATTAACAACAATGGCAGGCATACTCATTACGCCGTACTCCATTATCTTTTGCATATCTGTGATATATTCCACTTCCACGGATAAACCCATTGCTTTTACTGCTTCTTTTGCATTTTCGTATTGTGCGTGACAAGATTTACAACCTGCGCCTAACACCTTAATACAGCAAATTCCATCCTTTGCTTCGGGACAGCATTCCTTTGTGATTTCTTCTGCTTCACTTGAGGAGCAACCGCAGTTGCAGGTACAAGCAGGAGTTTTCTTTTCATTTTCCTTTTTCTTTCCAAAATTGAACAGTGCCATAATCAATTACCTCCAAAAATTATTTTATTGATTTATTTATTATCGTTTGTTAGTTTCTCTGCTAGGCTATCATTTTAGAAGAGAAAATTCATAAAAATATGTTCTTTGGCATACAACAGTAATTTTTCGATGTATGCCATTTTTCATATCTCTTTCTAAACAATCAAATGTTGTATGATATTAAAGAAATAACCTACAATAATAATACCCACTGTGCATATTGCGATAAAAATACCCAGCAACCTCGGTTTTACTGCTTTACGAAGCATAACCATAGAAGGCAGTGACAAGGTGGTAACCCCCATCATAAAGGACAGCACAACACCTAGTGGTGCGCCTTTTGCAAGCAATGCTTCCGCAATAGGAATGGTACCGAAAATATCAGCGTACATAGGAATGCCTGCGACAGTTGCCAGAATAACGCCAAAGGGATTGTTGTCGCCCAATATCTTTACAATAAACTCTTCGGGAATCCAGTTATGGATAACCGCACCGATACCTACACCAATTAAGACATATGGGGCAACCTTTTTTGCAGTTCCAATAACCTGTTCCCAAGCGAATTTCATACGATCTTTGAAAAATAATTCTTCTTGCGGTACATCTAAAGTACGACCATTTCTGATGTATTCTTCCACTTGATTATCAAGGTGCAGTTTTTCAATTAAAGTACCGCCTGCAACGGCAATCACCAGCCCTAGTACAACGTAAATAACTGCGACTTTCCAACCAAAAATACTAGTTAAAAGCACAAGACTTCCCAGATCCACCATAGGGGAAGAAATCAGGAACGAGAATGTTACCCCCAGTGGTAAGCCTGCGCTTGTAAATCCGATAAACAACGGAATGGACGAGCAAGAACAAAACGGCGTTACAGTACCAAGCAAAGCAGCTATTATATTTGCACCAACACCATGAAATCGTCCAAGAATCTTTTTTGTTCGCTCTGGCGGGAAGTAGCTTTGAATATAGGATATAACAAATATCAAAACCACAAGCAAAACCATAATTTTGATTGTATCATATATGAAAAATTGCACACTGCCGCCTACCTTATCTGTGGTATCTAAACCGCAGGCATTCAAAATTGTGGATATAAGCCGGCTTAACCAGTTCATACCGAGGACTTCATTTTGAATAAAGTCCCATATATTTTTTAGCGCTTCCAATAGAAAAATCCTCCTATCACATATTGTTATATTGAAATATATCTATCTATCAGTAGTTTTATAAGCCGTGTGGAAAAGCATTTGTAATCTCACTTTTCGGGGCACGGCTTATCTAAATCCCAACAAGTTATTTTGGTGAGTTTCTGTAAGCACTCCATCGCAATTTCTGCACCATCGGAAGAAATGGAATAGTGCATCCATTTTCCCTCTTTACGTCCAACTACAACACCGGAATCACAAAGAATCTTCATATGGTGAGATAGCGTAGGTTGTGTTACATTAATTTCTTCCAACAGTTTACAGCCGCACTTTTCACCTGTCGACAGCAATTTAAGAATAGAAATGCGGTTTTCATCGCAAAATGCTTTGAAAATTTCAGCCATTTTCTTTTCGTTCAGTTCCAGAACACTCACCTCACATAGATATCTGTCTATATTATATGCAACATATAGATATTTGTCAATGAGTCGCAAATAGTTTTATACTATTCTAAAAAATGATACCCACCGAGCCGCGATGGCTCAATGGGAATATCTTTTTATTTCATAATTTTACAAACAGAAACATTTCGTCATATTAAGAAAAAGAAATCCCGAAAGCCACTATTTTAGCAACTTTCGGGATTCAAACGGTTGGTGCGAGTGACGGGACTTGAA